>NZ_BLIJ01000071.1:0-27914 GCF_009811475.1 Alteromonas sp. KUL150 | reverse complement strand
TTATCTTCTCTCAATTTTATCATTATCTCCTTTCGTAATTTTCGCGAACATTTGCTTATTTGTTTCAAAACTGCGCGTAATGTCTTGCTTTTTGCTCAAAATGCATTCAAAAGCGTGTTACAAACTTGTGTTTGCCTCTCGACTCTTGTGGTATGCGGCTGTATACTACCGCGTCTTTTTTTAACCAGTACGTTTGCTTCAGGTTGGTATTTTGACGCGAATTCGCGACCTAACTTTGAAGTGATTAACGTCGAATAACGACCTCTACCCCGGCGTGATATGCAATTAATGCATGACGGGAGAGGGGATTGGGAACAAAGCGCCTGTAAAGGCGTATAGTTGAGGTAACATAATGCAAGTTTCAGTCGAGACGACCCAGGGTTTAGAACGCCGTCTTACTATCACCGTTCCATCCGATACGGTTGATTCAGCAGTTAAGTCACGCCTACAGCAGTTGGCAAAAACACAACGCATCAACGGCTTCCGCCCAGGCAAAGTTCCTGTAAGCGTAATCAAAAAGCGTTTCGGCCAGGCAGTTCGCCAAGAAGTCGCTGGCGATGTTATGCAGCAAAACTTCTACCAAGCAGTGATTCAAGAAAAAATTCAGCCTGCTGGTATGCCTAAGTTTGAACTGACTAAAGATGAAGACGGTCAGGACCTAGAGTTTGTAGCATCTTTCGAAGTCTACCCAGAAGTAGAAGTGAAAGGTGTAAGTGATATCGAAATCGAGAAGCCAGTAGTAGAAATTACTGACGAAGATTTAGATAACATGATGGAAACCCTTCAGAAGCAGCACGCAACTTGGAAAGAAGTTAAGCGTAAAGCGAAAAAAGACGACAAAGTGATTATCGACTTTGTTGGCTCTATCGACGGCGAAGAGTTCGAAGGCGGTAAAGCGGAAGATTTCGCGTTAGAACTTGGTAAAGATCGCATGATCCCTGGTTTCGAAAAGCCACTAGTTGGTGCGAAAGCGGGTGAGGAAGTGACTATTGAAGTAACGTTCCCTGAAGATTACCACGCTGAAAACCTGAAAGGTAAAGACGCTGTATTTAAAACTACCGTCAAAAAGGTTGAAGGCTTAGATCTTCCTAAAGTTGACGAAGAGTTTGCAAAACTATTCGGTGTTGAAGAAGGCGGTGTTGACGCGCTTAAAGCAGAAGTTCGCAAGAACATGCAGCGTGAACTAAACCAAACGCTTAAGGCGCAAGTTAAAGAAGATGTTATCGCTAAGCTTGTAGAAGCTAACGAAATTGACATCCCTCAAGCGCTTATCGACCAAGAAGTGAATGCACTTCGCGAACAAGCTAAACAACGCTTTAGCCAACAAGGCGGTGGTCAGAACCTACCAGACCTTCCTGCTGAATTGTTCACAGACAACGCTAAGCGTCGCGTGTCTATTGGTCTACTTCTTGGCGAAGTGATTAAGCAGAACGAACTTAAGGCGGACGAAGCTAAAGTAAACGAGATGATCGAAACTGCGGCTTCTGCGTATGAAGATCCTCAAGAAGTTATTGATTACTACAACAATAACCAAGAGCTTATGCAGCAAATGCAAAACGTTGCGCTTGAAGAGCAAGCTATCGAGTGGGTTCTTGAGCAAGCAAAAGTTACTGAAGTAACTAAAGCTTTTGACGAGGTTATGAACAAACAGGCGTAATTTTTTACTGTCTGATTGACAATACTTGTCAGCAACTGCTTAAATGCTCGGAGCCTTCCGAGCATTTTTGTTTTTAACGCTAGATAATCAAGGTAGCTATGACTAATACCCCGTTTGACCCAATGAATGCACTTGTTCCTATGGTTGTTGAGCAAACCTCTAAAGGTGAGCGCTCATACGATATTTATTCACGCCTGTTAAAAGAAAACGTTATTTTCTTAGTAGGACAAGTTGAAGATCACATGGCCAACCTCATCGTTGCTCAAATGTTGTTCTTAGAAGCTGAGAACCCTGAAAAAGACATTTTCCTATATATCAACTCGCCGGGCGGTTCTGTAACTGCGGGTATGGCAATATACGACACCATGCGCTTTATCAAGCCTGATGTGAGCACGGTATGTTTGGGGCAAGCTGCAAGCATGGGAGCATTTCTTCTCTCTGCAGGCGCTAAAGGTAAGCGTTATTGTCTACCTAACTCGCGTGTTATGATTCACCAACCGCTAGGTGGTTTCCAAGGTCAGGCATCTGATTTTGAAATACATGCGAAAGAAATTCTGTCTATTAAAGAGAAATTGAATCGCCTAATGGCAGACCATACCGGTCAAGACTATGAGAAAGTCGCGCGCGATACAGATCGCGATAATTTCTTAAGTGCAACTGAGGCGAAAGAATATGGCCTGGTTGACCAAGTTTTAGCAAATCGATCTGACGTAGCCGGAACTAAGTAGTATAGTTATAGTAAACCTGAGTCAGTGCGAAGCACGTATTGGTTTTCGACTCAGGTAAGGCAGAGGCAAAAGTAATGAGTGATAAGCAAAGCGGTGACGGTGATAACAAGCTACTGTACTGTTCGTTTTGTGGCAAAAGCCAACACGAAGTAAGAAAGTTGATAGCAGGCCCGTCGGTATTCATTTGCGACGAGTGTGTTGAGTTATGTAACGATATCATTCGCGAAGAAATTAAGGAAATCGCGCCAAAGCAAAAGCAGGACGCTTTACCTAAACCAAGTGAAATTCATGCTCACCTTGACGACTACGTTATTGGGCAAGAACATGCAAAGAAGGTATTGTCTGTAGCGGTTTACAACCACTACAAGCGTTTGCGTAATGGCGACGTTCATGATGGTGTTGAGCTAGGCAAGAGTAATATTTTGCTTATCGGCCCTACGGGTAGTGGTAAAACGCTTCTGGCCGAAACTTTGGCGCGCTTGTTGGATGTTCCTTTTACTATGGCTGACGCCACCACGTTAACCGAGGCTGGTTACGTGGGCGAAGACGTAGAAAACATCATCCAGAAGCTTCTTCAAAAGTGCGATTATGACGTTGAAAAAGCGCAGCGCGGCATTGTGTATATCGACGAGATTGATAAGATTTCACGGAAGTCTGATAATCCGTCTATCACCCGCGATGTATCCGGTGAAGGTGTTCAACAGGCACTTCTTAAGCTGATTGAAGGCACGGTTGCTTCGGTACCACCTCAAGGCGGTCGTAAGCATCCTCAGCAAGAATTCCTACAAGTTGATACTTCTAAGATCCTCTTTATCTGCGGCGGTGCGTTTGCTGGACTTGATAAAGTTATTGAGCAGCGCGCGCAAAAAGATACAGGCATTGGTTTTGGTGCAACCGTTAAGTCGAAAGACAACAGCAAGCAAATTAGCGAGTTGTTTAAACAGGTTGAACCTGAAGACTTGGTTAAGTACGGTCTGATACCAGAGTTTATTGGTCGTCTACCGGTTGTAACCAGCCTTGAAGAACTAAATGAAGAAGCGCTGATTCAAATTTTACGCGAACCTAAGAATGCGATTACCAAGCAATACGGTGCGCTGTTCTCAATGGAGGACGTTGAACTTGAGTTTCGTGACGACGCTTTAAATGCAATAGCGAAAAAGGCAATGGTTCGTAAGACGGGCGCTCGCGGCCTTCGCTCAATTGTTGAAGCTGTGCTGCTTGATACCATGTACGATCTTCCTTCAATGGATGATGTGAGCAAAGTTGTCATTGATGAAACGGTTATTCGCGGCGAGTCAAAGCCTATTTTGATTTACGACAGTAATGAGAAAAAAGCGGCGTCTGAGTAATAGTTAGCGTTAGTAAACATGTTTAAAAAGGTCCTTCGGGGCCTTTTTTAATTGCTGTTGGTTATTTCTTTTGAGCCAAGAAAAGTCATATACCTTTTCGAAATATTGATAACTTGAACGATATTTGAACGGTTGAGCCCATCCAATCTATCCTTTCTGCTAGATTTCCCAGTTAAGTGTTGCCTTAAACGAAAAAATCGATAATGGTTATAGTATAGGTCAACAGGCCCTAGAGCAGGGAAGGTAAGATAAAGGAATTAACACACTTTAATAAGTTTCGATTGAACTTTGCTCTTGCATCCCCATATAAAAATGACATTTCAAACAAATTGAGAACAAGTATGACAGTTGAGCGTGAAAATCGCATTGAAATTCCTGTGCTTGCCTTGCGGGACGTGGTTGTTTACCCGCATATGGTCATACCCCTATTCGTTGGGCGTGAGAAATCTATCCGATGCCTTGAAGCGGCAATGGAGAATGACAAACAAATCTTCCTAGTAGCACAAAAAGATGCAGGTGTTGATGAACCAGAATCAGACGACATCTACACCGTAGGTACTATTGCCACTATTCTGCAGCTTTTAAAGCTACCTGACGGTACAGTGAAAGTGCTGGTAGAGGGGAGTGTTCGCGGTGAAATAGAAAGCTACAAGCAATCCGAGCCTTTCTTTGTAGCACATGTAGATAAGCTAGAAGACGAAGGTATTGATGAAAACGAGCAAGAAGTATTAATTCGATCTGCCGTTTCTCAGTTTGAAGGTTACGTTAAGCTTAACAAAAAAATTCCACCAGAAGTGCTTACATCGCTTAACGGTATAGAGGATGCTGCGCGTCTAGCCGACACGATGGCCGCGCACATGCCCCTGAAACTTACTGAAAAGCAAAAAGTGTTGGAGATGCAGGGCGTGAATGAACGCCTTGAGTATCTCATGGCGCTAATGGAAGGTGAGATTGATTTGCTGCAGGTCGAAAAGAAAATTCGCACCCGTGTCAAAAAGCAAATGGAGAAAAGCCAGCGTGAGTACTATTTGAATGAGCAAATGAAAGCCATTCAAAAAGAATTAGGTGAATTAGACGACGCGCCCGATGAGTTTGAAGCGCTGTCTAAGAAAATTACTGACGCGAAGATGCCAAAAGAAGCTGAAGACAAAGCGAAAGCTGAACTTCAAAAGCTAAAAATGATGTCTCCTATGTCAGCTGAAGCCACTGTTCTTCGAAGCTACATTGAGTGGCTTACTAACGTTCCGTGGAACAAGCGTTCGCCTGTGAAAAAGGATCTTTCCCGCGCCGAAAGTGTGCTTAATGAAGACCACTATGGTCTGGAAAAAGTAAAAGAGCGCATTCTTGAGTACCTCGCGGTTCAGCAGCGCGTGAAAAAGCTCAAGGGCCCGATATTGTGCCTTGTAGGGCCTCCTGGCGTAGGTAAAACGTCGTTAGGTCAATCGATTGCAAAAGCGACCGGTCGAAAGTATGTGCGAATGGCGCTAGGCGGCGTGCGCGATGAAGCTGAAATACGAGGCCACCGTCGTACTTACATTGGATCTTTGCCGGGTAAGTTAGTGCAAAAAATGGCAAAAGTTGGCGTGAAAAATCCCCTCTTTTTGCTTGATGAAATAGATAAAATGTCTTCAGATATGCGCGGCGACCCAGCGTCAGCGCTTCTTGAGGTGCTTGATCCTGAGCAAAACAACAGCTTTAGCGATCATTATTTAGAAGTGGATTACGATTTGTCTGACGTGATGTTTGTTGCTACGTCAAACAGCATGAATATTCCAGGTCCGCTGCTTGACCGTATGGAAGTGATTCGCTTGTCAGGCTATACCGAAGATGAAAAGCTAAACATAGCTAAGAATCATCTTATTGGTAAGCAAATGGAGCGCAATGGCCTTAAAGCCAAAGAGCTTGAAATTACCGACTCTGCCGTTATCGGCATGATTCGCTACTACACCCGTGAAGCCGGTGTACGGAGTCTAGAGCGCGAAGTGTCTAAAGTATGCCGCAAAGCCGTTAAAGATATCTTGCTTAAGAAGAGCAAAGATAAGGTGGTGGTAACTCAGGATAACCTTAAAGATTACCTTGGTGTGCAGCGATTCGATTACGGCAAAGCGGACAAAGACAATCAAATCGGTCAGGTGACCGGTCTTGCATGGACTCAAGTAGGCGGCGATTTACTGACTATCGAAACCACGTCAGTGCCCGGTAAGGGAAAAATGACGTCAACGGGTTCGCTAGGTGACGTTATGCAAGAATCGATTAAAGCTGCGATGACCGTAGTGAGAAGTCGTGCTGAAAAACTTCGCATCAACGATGATTTTTATGAAAAACGTGACATTCATGTCCACGTACCTGAAGGTGCTACTCCGAAGGATGGCCCAAGTGCCGGTATTGCAATGTGTACTGCACTAGTGTCTTCACTCACGGGTAACCCTGTGAAGTGTGACGTGGCTATGACCGGAGAAATAACTCTGCGCGGTGAAGTGCTCGCAATTGGTGGACTTAAAGAAAAATTACTGGCAGCCCATCGTGGTGGCATTAAAACAGTGGTTATTCCGAAAGAAAATGAGCGTGATTTGGAAGAAATTCCAGATAATGTTAAGAAAGATTTGTCTATTCACCCGGTTAAGTGGATTGATGAAGTACTTGATATTGCACTCCAAGAGCCAGTAGAAAGCTTTGAAGTGGTCAAAAAGTAACTGACGCCGTGGCTGTAATCCTTTAATTTTAAAGGCGTGCAGCCACATTTTTTATATAAAATTGCAATAATTGTATAAAAAATGGTCGTTGGCGAAAAGAAAAGCCTATTTTTTTAAAAATAGGGCTTTCAAGTCGCAAAAGTTGTGTTACCTTTAAATGGTATTCGCTTGAAGCCTTGCCACAAAAGGGATTGCAGCGATTCATTAATAAAGTTAATTAATTGTGACTGAAGCTTGATGTTAACAAGCAAGCTTGCTATAACGTCCAGGCAAAATCGTTTTGGACAAACAGTATAATAACAATCGAAGGGGATCATAATTGTGAACAAGTCTCAACTTATCGACCAAATCGCTGCTGGTGCAGACATTTCTAAAGCAGCCGCTGGCCGCGCTCTTGACGCATTCACTGACTCAGTAACTGCGGCGCTTAAAGACGGCGACCAAGTAGCACTAGTAGGCTTTGGTACTTTCTCAGTTCGCGAACGTTCAGCTCGCAGTGGCCGCAACCCACAAACTGGTGAGACTATTCAGATTTCAGCAGCGAAAGTTCCATCTTTCAAAGCTGGTAAAGCACTGAAAGACGCTTGTAACTAAGCAAAAAATTATAGAAAAAGGCGATGGCTAGTCCATCGCCTTTTTTATTTCTAAAACAAAGAATCCAGTATTAGGGTCAGAGTCATGACTCTAACCCTAATATTTTAAGAGTAGAAATAACCCGTTGGGGCTTGCTGAGATTTTTACATGTCTCCGGCAATGTCTGAAATTAGCTCAAGACAGCACAAATAGTGCGTTTGGGCGTTTATATTCGGCGGCATTGGGTTATAATCAGCGCTTATTTTACCTGGCACTCGCCTTTTAATGGTGTGCCGAGGTAATTGTAGTAAGCAACGGAGTTGAAGAACAATCATGCTAGAAAGAATCAGAGAAGGTTCTCAAGGCCCTTGGGCGATGGCAATTATTGCGCTTATCGTCTTGAGTTTCGTATTCGCAGGCGTAGGAAGTTATCTAACGTCATCAGGTACTACTGCAGTAGCTACTGTTAACGGCGAAGAGATTTCGGCACAAGAACTAGAGCGTGCATATCAAAATCAGCGTGCACAAATGGAATCACAATACGGCGAAAGCATTGCTCAGCTTTTCTCTAGTGAGCAGTACCTTGCAGATTTCAGAAGAAATGTTTTAGACAGACTGGTTGCTGAGAAGCTTATTCAGCAGCAAGCTAATGAGATGGGCTTGCGCGTAAGTGACGAGCAAATTCGCGAAACCATAGTTCAAATGCCTGAATTTCAGTTTGGCGGTCAGTTCGATAATGAGCGATTCCAGGCTATTCTTCGTCAAAATGGTTTTCAAGTAGCCGACTTCCGCGATTATTTGCGTGTTCAGATGACGCAGAATCAATTGGCCGCTGCTTTGACTAACTCTTCTTTTGCCCTAGATGGTGAAGTAGAGCTAGCAAATGCCCTTCAGCGCCAAACTCGAGACGCCAAGTACGTATTGGTGAGCTCTGACGAATTTGCGAGTTCTGTTGAAGTAAGCGATGCCGATGTTGAAGCTTTCTATAACAACAACATTGCATCTTTCGACACAGAAGAACAGGTTAAGCTTGCCTACGTAAAACTTAGCGTTGAAGACTTAAAAGGTCGTGTCTCTGTGAATGATGAGGCTGTGCGCACTTATTATGATAATAATATCGCTAGCTACGGCACTGAAGAAGAGCGCCGCGTTTCTCACATTCTTATTGAATCGGGTGACGACGTAGACGCTGCTAGAGAGAAAGCGCAATCCCTTAAGGCAGAGCTTGATGCTGGCGCTGATTTTGCCACTCTTGCCAAAGAAAATTCTGACGATACTTTTTCTGCTGAAAATGGCGGTGATTTAGACTTCATTACACCAGAGATGATGGACCCGGCATTCGATGAAGCGGCGTTTGCACTAGAAAGTGTAGGTGATGTATCTGATGTTGTTGAAACTGACTTTGGTTTTCACATTATCAAGCTCACTGAACTAAAAGAAGCACAAGTAAAATCGTTTGACGAAGTAGCGAGTGAAATTCGCGACACGCTTCTTTACGATGCAGCAATGGAAAAGTATTTTGAGCTTCAAAATACGCTAGCTGAGATTGCATTCGAAGTACCAGATACGCTTGAAGACGCAGCTAATGCGGTCGATTTACCTGTTCAGGAATCGGTACTCTTCAGCCGAAATACAGCGCCTGCAGATCTAAGTTCTCCGGGGCTTCTAGATGTTGCGTTTTCTTCTGAATTAGTAGAAGAGGGGCTTAATAGTGATATTATCGAGCTAGACGATGAGACCGTTGTTGTTGCTCGTGTGGTTGAGCATCAGCCTCAGCGTACACAGTCGCTTGATGAAGTACGCGAAGGTATTGAAGCATCAGTTAAAGCCGAAAAATCAAGAGAAGCAGCGGAAGCATGGGCATTTGACTTAGCTCAAAAGGTACGTGCAGGTGAAAGCGTTGAAAGTGAACTTTCCGCAAAATCTGTATCTTGGGAAACGGCAACCAACGTACAGAGAGCCGGCGGTACGTTATCACGTGCGCTAGTTGATACTTTATTCTCTCTTGCTCTTGAAGGTGATGATAAGGTTGACGTTGCAACGACAGTAAACGGTGATGTGGCTGTAGTCATGCTTGAAGGCGTAAACAAAGCGCCGGCCCTTGAAAACGAGCTAGGAGAAAGTCTCAAGCAGCGCTTAGCGCAGGTTCAGGGACAGCGTGTTTATCAGCAGTATATCGATGCATTACGTGCAAGCGCCGATGTAACTATTTCCGAAGCTTTGTAGAGATTTATCCATTGCCCCCATAATATAACGAAATGGGGGATGCATAGTGGATACAGCGTTTTAAAGCCAGCATAGTCATTATGCTGGCTTTTTTATTGAGTGTGCAAAGTAGGTAATGTTAAAAGCGGTGCCCCAAGTTAAATGCAGAATTTGGGAAGAGCGCGGTAAAGCTTATGGGGCAATATAAGAAAAGGTTGCCTTCAAAAGAGAACTTGGAATAACGAGTTTGTAAAAGAGAGCCTTAAAAGTTTAACTCCGAAACGCTATGCATGTTTTCCTGACAATGCACACCATCTTTGGAGGTGCTCAGCACTCTGGCTTAATGAAGTCGGCTAGTGCGTCAAAAAAAGCATAAGAGTGTAAAACGCAGCGATTACACCTGAGAGTACAAAGATATATAAGAACCCCTGTTTACCTTGTTCTAATGTGTACTTGTTTGACTGCAAATAGCCAAACCAAAGCAGAGACAGAATAAGTGGTATTAAGACAATAATTTTTAACACTGTAATGCCTTTTTAAAGAAGATGTTCTAGTTATAACAAGCCGCTTGGCGTTAAACAATCTCTAGCGGTAATATTAGCGTCTACTTTAACGTTGACGGGCGTTTAACCTATTGGGGTGGCCAGAAAATAAACCCACGTCTGTCATTACATCGTCTCAAAACTGTTATAAACGTGTCACCTTAAGTTCGTGTAATAGACCCAAGTTTCATTATAGGTCTATACGTATGTCTGTTCATTCCCTACCTTCAGCGCTGCCCGCTCGCAGTATTCATTTTGCAGAAGTTTTAATGGCGAGAGAGTCGGTAACCCCAATAGACGCGGGCTGCCAAAGCTACCTGATGTACAAGCTCGAAAAGCTGGGGTTTGTTTGCGAAAAACATAAAGTGAACGGCGTAAAAAACCTCATTGCTAAATGGGGGCACGGTCCACTTCATTTTGCTTTTAGCGGACATACAGATGTTGTCCCTCCGGGGCCTTTAGATAAATGGAAGTCTAATCCTTTCTGCCCGGTAATTAGTCAAAATAAGCTCTATGGCCGTGGCGCGGCGGATATGAAAACAGGTATTGCAGCCATGCTAGCCGCAACAGAGCGAACCATTGCGTCAATGGATAAAAACAACGTTTCCTATTGGTGGTTAATAACTAGCGATGAAGAGGGAGAGGCGGAATGGGGATCAAGATGGATAGCCGAATACCTCTCGTCTCAAAACGTGCATTTGGATATGTGCTTAGTGGGTGAACCTTCAGCGTCTTCGCACACTGGAGACACCATTAAGATTGGGCGTAGAGGTTCACTCTCTGGAACCATCCATGTTACTGGAAAACAAGGCCATGTGGCGTACCCTAAAACTGCCATTAACGCTATTCACAAAGCCACTAAGGTCGTTACGGCACTTACGCAATATCCGTTTGATACAGGAAGCGATGATTTTCCTGGTACCACGCTTCAAGTCACACATATGGATACGGGAAGTTTCACGGATAATATTGTACCAAGTGCTGTTCGTATTGAATTTAACGTACGTTACTCATGGCACTACAATCAAGAAAGCCTATCAACGCTACTTCGCGAGGTGATTAATAGCGTTGATACACAAGCAACGGTCAGTTTTTCACGACCTTGTGAAGCGTATCTGAGCAAACCTAACAATAACGCAGAGGTATGCTTAATTACTTGCATTGAAAAAGCGATCAAATCTGCAACAGGGCGTTATCCAGTGGTGAGCACATCAGGAGGGACTTCAGACGGACGCTTTTTTGCAAGTGAAAGTACGCAGGTGGTAGAGGTAGGGGTTCCCAATACCACTATCCATCAAGTAAACGAACACATTCACTTATCTGATTTACTTACCCTTGAAGATATCTATGCCGACGTTCTTTTAAATGTGGGTGGCAGGTAAAGACACAATGCCGTTCATCAAATTTAAGGCTGCTAGCGTTAAAGATGTTTTAACAGTAAAGGGTTTAGATAACGTCACTAATGATAGCTAATAAGAACTAGTAGAGTAGGTCGCATTTATGCTGCAGCAGAAGAATAACTGAAAAAAGGAGCAATAATGTGATTGCTCCTTTTTTAATTCTGGTTGGTTACTAAAGAGTGTTAGCTGCTGGCTATTGCTAATTGCTGGCGATTAAGCGTTAGGCAGTCGCTTTCAACTGAATGTCAGTGAGGTAACGCTTGCGTTTTTTTTCAGTTAGCGTTTGCATATCGACGACCACGAGGCCATCAATGCAATCGTTGAAGTCAGGATCGACATTAAATCCTAAGAACGCAACGCCTCCCTCCTTTGCTACCTCAGAGTATTGTTTATAAAGCGTTGGAACATTCACTCCCATATTGGCAAGTAAATGCTTCAATTGCGTAAATTCCGCTTTATAGTCTTCACCTGTGAACTGATGTAGCGAATCTTGGGTCATTTGATAGGGGCGCTTGCAAGTGGCCTCACCGAATTTCGCAGGGAAATATGTAGAATAAAATTGTACAAGTAAGTCTTTCGCTGGTTCCGGGTACGCGTTACTCAAGGATACTGCACCGAACAGGTATCGATATTTAGGGTAACGACTTAAAAACGCGCCAATGCCAAACCATAGGTAGTCTAAGCTTCGCTTACCCCAGTAGCGTGGCTGCACAAAACTTCTACCAAGCTCCAAGCCTTCTTTAAATAGCTTCTCGTTATTCTCGCTGTAATTGAACAAGGTTGCAGAATACAAACCTGTAGGGTGGTCAGGGGCGGTAAGTAGCTCTGCATCGCCAAAACGATAAGCGCCTACAATTTCCAAATCACTTTCATCCCATAGTACAAGATGATAGTAATGTGAGTCGTATTGATCGATGTCTCTGCGCTTGTTAGTGCCTTCTCCAACCGCTCTAAACGCTACCTCTCTTAGTCGACCTATCTCGCGCATAATGGGCGAGCAGCTTTTGTGCTGATAGAGATAAATAGACTTTCCATCGCCCGTTTCGCCCAAGTGCTCGCACTCACGTATGGCTCTGGCAAGCTCTTTTCTATCCTCTGGCATTGCAATAGAGGCTTGAGTGTGAAAAACGCCTTTTTTATTGCTACCAATACGGTACAAATGGCGCTTAAAGAGCTTAACTTGCTCTTTAAGAGGGATAGTTGTTTGCTGATATGACTCAAAAGGAATAAGTTCACCAATTCGCATAGGAAGATGTTTTTTGCGCTGTTTAAACATCTCTTTAACGAGTAACGCTGTCGCAAGCGGTTTATAAACCATAGAGACACCGTAAAAGAGCGGGCTATTTTTGGCGTCAATGTAAACGGGCAAAATAGGTGCTTTCGCTTGCCTTGCAATGCGCAAAAAACCCGAATGCCAACGAGTATCACGCACACCCTGAGGTCGGAGTCTTGAAACTTCGCCTGCCGGAAAAATGAGGACGGCGCCATCTTTATTCAAATGAGAGTGAATGGCTGACAAATGTTGTTTGGGCGTTCCGCCCTGCATGTTGTTCACTGGGAGCAGCATATCGTGCAATGGCTCAATCGCCATAAGCATTTCGTTTGCAACCACTTTTAGGTCGTGACGCACTTCGCTAACAAGCTTTATCAATGCAAGAGCGTCTAGTGAACCAATAGGATGGTTTGCAATAATGACAACCCTTCCATCGCTAGGAATACGTTCCTTCTCGACATCTCGAGTAGAGTAGCTGATATTAAAATACTCAAGCACTTGCTCTACAAAATCGATATCTTCATAGTGAGGATATGTCTCGCCAAACTCAGTAATTTCACGCTCGTGAAGCAAATGTTTTAATACGAAAGACAGCGACTTAAAAAGAATTGGGTTATTCGCTACCTGAGGATAATGCTTGTTCAGTACTTCGTTTACGGTAAACATAGAACCTATTTCTCTTCCGGTTTTGGCGAACAATAGCAGGGCAATGTGACGTTTTTCACACACTTTGATGGCAGTTATTTGACAATGTTAATGAAATGTAAGTGCGTACTCTGCCTTCCTTAATTTTGTCGGTACAAGAGTGGGTTAGGTGCTTTTAGGCGTGAATAAAACGATTAGAGTGTCGTGGCTCATAAAAAGGTAGAACCCAAAAGCTGACTTTACATAGCAGCTTCAACGGCAATAAAGAATAGGGGCGGAATTGCGCCCCTATGTTGCTAAATGTTTTACGCGGCTTTAGATTGAGAGGATTTCACTGTGATTGACGTAACGCTCGCCGATTCCATGGTATCTAAATAATGAATAAGAGATAGATTACCGTTTTTATCTTCTGCCAACGCACTACAGTTTTCAATCCAGTCGCCGTCATTAATGTAGTGAATACCATTTTCTATACTGCTCTCTGGATGGTGGATGTGACCGCACACCACACCGTCAAGCCCCATCTCATCAGCGCGCTTACAGCATGCTTCTCGATAGCGGGCGATAGCTTCATTAGCCCCTTTGATGTGCTTTTTAATATAACCAGCTAGTGACCAGTATTCTCGTTTTCGCCAAGCGCGAAAGCGGTTAAACTCACGGTTGAGAAAGAGTAATAGGTCATAACCTTTATCGCCAATCCACGCATGAAACTTGCCCATTGTGACATCGCCATCGAATTGATCGCCATGTAAAACTAAATAGCGTTTACCCTGTGCCGTGGTGTGAACCAACTCGCGCTCAATCTCTATATCACCGAAAGCCATACCCGAATATGATTGGATAGGCTCGTCGTGATTTCCGGGTAAATAGACTACCCGTGTACCTTCTTGGCTCATTTGCATAAATTTATGCATCACCTGATTGTGGGCTTTGGGCCAGCGAAATTGCTTAGTCATTTGCCACATGTCAACAATGTCACCTACTAGATATAAGGTGTCTACAGTGATGCTATTTAGGAAGGAAAGTAAGTATTCTGCCTTACAATCGCGGTTTCCTAAATGGATGTCTGAAAGCCAGAGTGTGCGATAGTGTGTCTTTTTCATAGCGGGTTCCCAAAGCGATGCCTCGGACAGACACTATAGGTTTGCAAATTGACAGTACGGTGACGCTTGCTTGACCATTGTGTTACAGCGGTTTCAAATCCCTAACTTATCCGCCACTTCTACAAGTTTTTCTCGCATCCATACATTCACTAAGTCTTCATCGGCGTGTTTGTGCCAGTACATGTGTACGGGGAGTGGGGGGACGTCAAATGGAAGGGGCAGAATTTCGATATCGAATTTATTGCTGAATTGTTGGGCGAATCGCGTTGGCATGGTTAGCAAAAGATCGCATTGGCTAACTACGTTAACGGCAGCAAAGTAGTGTTCACACTGCAATGCGATGTTGCGATGTAAATTGTGCTGAGCAAGGGCTAGATCTACCGTATCTAATTTAGAGTCTTTCAAAGATACAAGCGCATGCTGTGCAACTGAGTAGCTCTTGATACTCGGGTTATCAACGTAGCTATTGCTAGGCGCGCATACTACGACAAACGTTTCTTCGCAGATAAACTGTGAACGAATGTCACGGCTGGTGGGAACTAACGCGTCAATTACGATATCAAGCTCTTTAGCGGCTAAGGCGGGAGCAAGCTCGGGCCAGGTAACCTGTCTGCTATTCACCGTGATATTGGGAGTATGTTTAACAAGCTCAGGAATAAGCACGGGGAAAAATATAGATTCTAAAACATCTCTCAAGCCAAGGTTCACCTGACGGGGTTTATCACTTATATCAAAGCCCACTTTACCTTTTAACGTGCTTTCAAGGGTTTCTATTGATTTTACAACCGATGCAATAATGCCTTGGCAAAATGGGGAAGGCACGACTTGTCGTCCATGACGAATAAACAGCGGGTCATCAAATTTCTCTCGCAGACGACCTAAGGCGTGACTCACCGCAGGCTGAGTAATATGCAGTGCGTTGGCGGCTTTCGTAATGCTGCCCTGATCGTAGACCGCGCGCAGCACAACAAACAAATTTAAGTCTAATTTTCCATGCATATTATTTATGGGTTTCCATAATAAGGCATCATTTTTATTTATTATAAAACAGAGTACACTGGCTTAAATGTTAATAAAAGGTTTCTTTTATAGAGGCTTCTTTTGTAAGGGGCGTGTGCATGCAGGCATCTGTACTTACCGAGGTGTTGTTACCTCTAGCGTTGGCATTTGTTATGTTTGGTATGGGGCTAACGCTAACCCTTGCAGACTTTGCCCGATTACTTAAATCTCCAAAAGCGGTGATAGCGGGTTTTATAGGGCAAATTATATTGCTGCCTATGTTGGCGCTAGGGCTATGTTTAGTTTTTGGTTTGCCCGAATATATTGCTGTTGGTGTCATGGTTTTAGCAGCGTGCCCTGGCGGTACTACCAGTAACTTAATCAGTCATATTGCGAAAGCGAATTTAGCCCTTTCAGTCAGCTTAACTGCTATTTCTACTATTGCTTGTGTATTTACAACGCCGTTCATCATTCAATTTGCTCTTGACTACTTTGTAAAAGAAAACGCGCCAGATTTTTCTATTATTCAAACAGTGATCGGGCTGGTTGGTATATCAATTGTACCGGTCATTTTAGGCATGACCATTCGTCGCTTTAACAGCAGGTTTGCTACTAAAACTGAAAGCTTCTTTCGGCAGTTTTCTATGTACTTCATGTTGCTTATGATTGTGGGCGTGCTGGTTTCAGAAAGAAACAATTTAGCCGCGTCCTTTGAAAGCGCGTTTTTGGTTTGCTTAACCTTAAATTTATCATCGGTATTGTTAGGGCTCGGGCTTGCTAAGCTTTCAAACCTAGCATTTAAAGACTCGCTCACGCTGGCAATTGAAATAGGCGTGCAAAACGCGGCGCTTGCAATGCTGATATGCATTACCTTTTTAGATGCGCCTGATTACGCGATTGCACCTGGTGTATATGGCGTAGCAATGTACATCGGGCCCGCACTATTGGCCCTGTGGGCAAAACGAAAAATGCATAGCGAACAGCCATCAGTGTCACTGCAAAAGACAGAATCAGTTTGATTGGATTGATAAGGCGGTCAATTCGAGCAAATAATGAAGTACTGATTAGCGCTTAACACAATAAAGCGCAACTAAACATAAATGCCGATACAAGAATAATGAAACAAGATCATTTAGGAAACACACAATGCGCATAATAATTACTGGAGGCGCGACCGGCTTGGGTCAAGCCATTGCCCTTAAATGGGCAGATAAATGGGCAAATAAAGAAGGCACTTTTGATATTTGTATTGCTGATATAAACCAAGAAAGAGGGGATGAAACGGTAAATGCACTTATCGCAAAAGGTGCAAATGCATTTTATGTGCATTGTGATATCACCTCGGACAGCGATGTACAAACGCTGGCGCAAACTATCGATTCCCGTTGGGGCGGCGTAGACTATGTTTTTAATAACGCAGGTGTTGCAACCGGCGGTAGCCTCTTAGATGAAAGTATTGAGCAATGGCAGTGGGTTTTCGATATCAACGTGCTGGGTATGGTGAGAGTTAGTCGTGCCCTATTACCGTTAATGCGCAAACAAGGTGGTGGCTACTTTATTAATATTGCATCGCAAGCGGGATTGACGCCAATTCCTTACATGGGTAGTTACAATGCGGTGAAAGCCGCTGTGGTGTCGTTTTCTGAAACCATGAAGTTGGAATTAGCTCCTGACAATATAAATGTGAGTGTGGTATGCCCTAGCTTTTTTAAAACTAACTTAGATGAGTCGATGAGAAGCACTAATCCCGCGTCGCATAAAATGATTAATAAGTTTTTTGCCAAAGCTGACATGACCAAAGAAGATGTTGCCGAGGCTATTTACCAACAGGTTAGTAAAAAGCAGTTTCTTGTTCTTACTCACAAATTGGGTAAACGGGCTTTCTTATTAAAGAAGCTGCTGCCAACTCAGCATTATATCAGCAACATGCTGAATCAAACCAAGACGATGAAACGTGTGATGGAAAAGCAAAATTAAGCCAACAAGTCGAGCATGTTTCGTGGGCACTTTACTACCGCGTGCTAAATAGCTCGCCACAAATCCTTAGCGCGAGAGCATACAGCCGTGCTTTAAAGTAAACGCTTTAAAATAGAATTAGAAAGAAGAATAATCATGCAACAGCAAGTCGTAGACAAGGCCGATAGCGTGCGCGCAGGCGAAGAACTAGATGTGGATGCAGTACATCATTGGCTTAAAAGTAATCTTAGTTCATCTGACCCATCACTTTTAGCTGCAATAAAAAACAGCGATAACCTACCTAGAGTTACCCAATATTCAGGTGGTGCCTCTAATTGGACATATTGTCTAGATTACCCCGACACCTCGCTCATTTTGCGCAGAGCGCCCGCAGGTACCAAAGCGAAAGGTGCACACGATATGGCGCGGGAGTACCGATTACAACATGCGTTAAAGCCTGTTTATCGCTACGTGCCAGAAATGCTTGGGTTATGTGAAGATGACAACGTGATAGGGACGGACTTTTATGTAATGGAAAAGTTCACCGGTGTTATCCCACGCAAAAATTTACCCCGAGGTTTAGACACCACAGAGCAGCAAACGAAACAGCTTTGTACAAATGTACTTGATAGTTTAATTGAGCTGCATAAAGTCGATTACCAAAAAGCAGGGCTTGAGCACCTTGGAAAAGGCGCAGGATATATAGAACGGCAAATCAGCGGGTGGAGCGAACGCTACAGTAAAGCGAAAACTTGGAACGTTCCTTCGGGCAAAAAGGTTATGCGCTGGCTTGAAAGAAACCTGCCTGATAACGAGCGTATTTGTATAACCCACAATGATTTTCGTTTCGATAATGTGGTGTTAAAACCGGACAACTACACGCAGATTATCGGTGTGTTAGATTGGGAATTGGCAACGTTAGGCGATCCGCTTATGGATTTGGGCAATACATTAGCGTATTGGGTTCAAGCTGATGATGACTTCTTAGCGCAATCAACCCGCCGCCAGCCCACGCATTTACCGGGAATGTTTACCCGTAAGCAGGTGGTAGCCTACTACTGCAAAGAAATGGAGTTAGATGTAGAGGACTTTACTTTTTATGAGGTGTACGGACTTTTTCGGTTAGCAGGTATAGCCCAGCAAATTTACTACCGTTATCACCACAATCAAACAAACAATCCGGCGTTTAAAAACTTCTGGATCTTTATTCATTACTTAATGTGGCGCTGTAATAAGGCCATTAAAGCATCAGGAAAACGATAATGACAACAAGAAACAATATTCTGATCACAGGCGCAAGTTCTGGTTTAGGGAAAGGTATGGCCATAGAGTTTGCTAAACAAGGCTGTAACTTGGCTTTGTGTGCAAGGCGTTTTGAAAACTTAGAAAAGCTGAAAGAAGAGTTGCTTTCAATAAATCCGAAGATTGACGTGTATATTCGGTCGCTGGATGTTAACGATCACGATGCGGTTTTTGAAGTATTCGACGCATTTAAAGCCGACATGGGAACCCTCGATAGGGTAATTGTGAACGCTGGTATGGGAAAAGGGGCGTCCGTTGGGACCGGCTACTTTCATGCAAACAAGCAAACAGCGGTGACTAACTTTGTATCAGCACTAGCTCAGTGTGAAGCGGCAATGGCTATTTTCCGAGCGCAAAATAGCGGCCATTTGGTCACAATCTCTTCAATTAGCGCTGTGCGTGGGTTTAGGCGCGCAATGACGGTGTATGCGGCAACGAAAGCCGGCTTAACGTCTATGACCGAAGGTATTCGAATGGATGTGATGAACACCCCAATTAAAGTAACCTGTATTCACCCAGGCTTTATTCGCAGCGAGATTAATGAAAAGGTAGAGAAGGTGCCGTTTATCGTTGATACCGATGTGGGCTGTCGAGCTATGGTGAAGGCGATAAATAAAGAAAAGGCGAATGCCTTTGTACCAAGCTGGCCGTGGGCTATCTTACACTGGATAATGCGTATTGCACCGGCAAGTTCAATAAGGAAAATGAGCTAGGACGTAAAGCAAAATGCAGATACAAAAAAAGCGCCGAAAGGCGCTTTTTTAACTACTAATCGTAAAGATTAACCTAGTGCTTTAATTTGCGCAGCTAGACGGCTCTTATGACGAGCAGCTTTGTTTTTGTGAATCAAGCCTTTAGTAGCCATTCTGTCAAGTACTGGAGTAGCAGCAGTAAGTGCAGCTTGAGCCGCTTCTTTGTCACCGCTTGCAATTGCAGCGATTACTTTCTTGATGCTTGTACGTGTCATTGAACGGCGGCTAGCGTTATGCTGGCGACGCTTTTCGGCTTGGATTGCACGCTTCTTAGCAGACTTAATGTTAGCCAAGGTGTAACTCCCAAAATAAATTCATGTCAAAAACGAGGGTGCGGATTGTGCCTACCAAACGCCCAAATGTCAAACGATTTAAGAGTTAAATCGTTTCGCGATAAAACGCGCAAGCTATTGAACACAAAGTATGCTCAACACGTTGCACATTCTTTGCGACATTTTTGCAGAAAGCCTTTAGCGAACAAGTAAGCCTTTAGCGACCAAATAAGCCTTTAGCGACTTAAAAGAGCCTTTAGCGACTTAAAAGAGCCTTTAGCGACCAAGAGAGCCTCTAGCAACTTAATGAAAAACCGTCAGCAATTCTCAATAATTGAAGAATCCCCAACGACATTTCCCTGCGACATCAGAGCGGAAAGCCAAGCATAAACATAGCATCCCATATCGGGCGCGGATTATAGCAATAAACCGAGCGAAGATGCACAACTTATTTTGAAGAAATCGTTTCGCCTGCCTGAGCCTTTCGTTATTATGGCTCGCTACGAAAAGTAGTGCTGGCTGTTTACCGTGTGTATTCCACAGATAAGGGAAGACATTGTCCAACGTACACAGCAGCTATGTTACGAATAGGGCTTTTTCGGGAAAGCCGAACTTTTACCTTCTCATCTGGAAATGTGACGTGTCACGGAAGTTAATTAAATCAGGTCTTATAGTTAGCGTAATGACCTTAGTCTCTCGCGTGTTGGGGTTGGTACGAGACGTGGTTGTCGCTCGATTGATGGGCGATGGTGCTGCTGCGGATGTATTCTTCTTTGCCAATAAAATCCCTAATTTTCTTCGGCGTTTGTTTGCTGAGGGGGCGTTCGCTCAGGCTTTTATTCCCGTATTGACGGAAGTTCATGCCAATGACGATAAAAAACAACTCCGTGAATTTGTTGCCAAAATTAGCGGCACATTAGGAGCGATTGTTTTTGTCGTCTCCATCATAGGCGTCATTGCGTCCCCCGTGCTTGCGGCGCTTTTTGGTACAGGGTGGTTTATCGCTTGGTTAGAAGGCGATGAAGCAGGTGATAAGTTTGTCCTCGCTTCAACCATGTTAAAAATAACATTTCCATACTTAGCGTTTATTTCACTAACAGGGCTTTCAGGTGCAATTCTAAATACGCTAAATAAATTTGCCGTAGCCGCATTCACGCCAGTATTGCTCAACGTTTGTATTATCGCATGCGCTATTTATCTGTCTCCAATGTTGCCGCAGCCTGCTTATGCGTTGGCTTGGGGTGTTTTTATCGGCGGGATAGTTCAGTTTGTATTTCAGCTCCCTTTTTTATTTAGAGCTGGATTATTGGTGAAGCCTAAATGGGGATGGCACGATGAAAATGTCGTGAAAGTAAGAACGCTGATGATCCCCGCATTGTTTGGGGTGTCGGTTGGGCAAATTAATCTGTTGTTCGACACTTTTATCGCGAGCTTCCTTGTAACCGGCTCAATCAGCTGGCTGTACTACTCTGACAGATTGCTTGAGTTTCCTTTAGGCCTTTTCGGTATTGCAATTGCTACCGTTATTCTTCCCACACTGTCGCGAAACCACGTAAGTAACAACCCTAAAGCCTTTGCTGCAAATATAGACTGGGCGTTTCGCATGGTGTGTCTATTAGGTATACCAGCGGCAGTCGGCTTAGGTGTCATGGCTCGGCCCATTCTAACGGTCATTTTTCAGCGAGGCGCGTTTACTGCTGAAACAGCAATAATGGCGTCGTACTCATTAACCGCGTACTCGTTTGGCCTATTGAGCTTTATGCTCGTGAAAGTTCTGGCCCCTGGTTTTTATTCGCGGCAAGACACCAAAACGCCCGTTAGGTTTGGTATTTGGTGCATGGTAGCCAATATGGTGTTCAACGTTGTTTTGGCTATCCCTTTCGGTTATGTGGGGCTAGCGATCGCCACCAGTATGTCGGCTACACTTAACGCTGCATTACTCTATATAACGCTACATCGGCAAGGCGTCTTCGCACTAAGTCGTACGTCCGTGTTATTTATTGCTCGTGTTCTCTTGTCTAGTGCTGCCATGGGCGGACTTATTTATTATCGCGATAAAGGGTTGGCCTTCTTTGATTTATCTCTATCCGCCCAAATGTTAGAAGTAGGAATTACGATCGCACTTTCAGTTGTGCTCTTCTTGGTCACCATGCTCGTTTTAGGTATGCGTCCTAGACACTTCAGAAGTGGCGGCGGGTGATTTTCGTATACGGTGATTGATGCTGGATTTAATAGCTTTTTCAGTTTTTTTGAATGCGGAGTTGCAGCAAGAGTTCAATCGCGCGGTAAGTAGGGCGGGTGTGCTTGGTATTGTGCTCGGTGTCGGCTATAATCGCGAGCTTTGATTTTCTAGCAGTTAAAAGGTAGTGGCTAACAGTGGAATTTATCCGCGGGCTAAACAATGTAAAACCGCACCATAAAGGGTGTGTGCTCACTATTGGCAAGTTCGACGGCGTACACCGTGGTCATCAAGCTGTGCTAGCCAATGTGCTTGAAAAAGCAAAGTCGCTAGCACTTCCTGCCACCGTCATGGTGTTTGAACCGCAGCCTGAAGAAGTCTTTATGCCAGACAAGGCACCGGCGCGCATCAGTCCTCTTCGTGAAAAATATGAGTTGTTGCGACAGCAAGGCGTGGACAGGTTACTCGCGGTAAGATTTAACGCAGAATTTGCCAAACAAAGTGCTGACACTTTCGTACATGACTTACTCGTCGATAAGCTAGGTGTAAAGTTTTTAGTTGTGGGAGACGACTTTCGTTTTGGAAATGGTCGTAAGGGCGACTTCCAAATGCTGCAAGCGGCAGGCAAGCAATATGGTTTTGACGTGGTAAGCACTCACAGCTTTACTATGCACGCTCATCGCATAAGCTCTACAGCAGTTCGCGATGCGTTAGCCGAAGGTGAATTTGGGCTTGCAACAGAAATGCTGGGGCGTCCCTTTGCTATTCATGGCAGAGTGGTTCATGGTGAGAAAAAAGGCCGTACCATTGGTTTCCCTACAGCGAATGTCATGCTGAAACGCCAAAAAACGCCTATTCATGGTGTGTTTGCGGTTCGTGTTGACGTAGATGGAAAGCACTTTAATGGTGTTGCTAATATTGGCACCCGACCTACTGTGAATGGCGTGAGAAACCAACTTGAAGTACACATTTTTGATTTGTCATCCGATTTATATGGCAAGCCTATAACGGTGTTTCCGATGGCAAAAATAAGAGATGAAATTAAATTTGATTCTTTCGAAGCGTTGAAAGAGCAAATTCAAGCAGATGCAGCACAAGCGCGTCTGTTATTAGCATAGTTAAACGTGATAAAGTCACGAAAAGTTTTTGCGCGTATCAGTTTTATTGAGCTCGATTTTTTTAACGTGGATCCTTGTTCGCGTAACGCGTTAGTAAGTCACTGTGCTAGAACATATAACGTCAGCCTTGCGCTAGTAAGAACGACACACAGTTTTACGTTGAACCTTTTACATTCAGCGTTTTAATTTGAACATCGCAAAATGAATATCGCCTTCACAATGTTTTAGTGCATTGGGTGAAAATTAAGGTAACCGGATAATACAATTTTATGAGTGATTACAAAGCCACACTAAACCTTCCAGAAACTGCGTTCCCGATGCGCGGTAACCTTGCTCAGCGCGAGCCGAAAATGCTTAAAGACTGGCAGGAGAAAGGGGTATACAGCAAAATTCGTGAAGCGAAAAAAGGCAAAAAGCCATTCATTCTGCACGATGGCCCTCCTTATGCAAACGGCGATATTCACATTGGTCACGCGGTTAACAAAATTCTTAAAGACATTATTGTAAAGTCGAAAAACCTTTCTGACTTCGATTCTCCGTACGTTCCAGGTTGGGATTGTCACGGTCTTCCTATTGAATTGATGGTGGAAAAGAAAGTTGGCAAGCCGGGCAAGAAAGTCACGGCAGCTGAATTTCGTCAAAAATGTCGCGAATATGCACAAAAGCAAATTGACGGCCAAATGGCTGACTTTAAACGCTTAGGAGTGTTTGGTGAATGGGATAACCCATACAAAACAATGGACTTCAAATCTGAAGCCGACATCATTCGCGCGTTAAGTAAAATAGTAGATTCAGGGCATTTGGAAAAAGGCTTTAAGCCCGTTCACTGGTGTACAGACTGCGGTTCGGCACTTGCTGAAGCAGAAGTTGAATACAAAGATAAAGTGTCTCCAGCTATTGATGTTAAGTTCCCGGTGGCTGATGTGGCTGCAATTGCAAAAGCGTTTGGCGTGTCTGAAGATGACTTGGTCACACACAAAGCAGGTGTTGTCATATGGACCACTACACCTTGGACTCTTCCAGCTAACCGCGCTATCAGCTTACATCCAGAGCTTACTTACGCAATAGTGGAGGTTCAGCCTTCAAACGAATGGTTCGTGGTAGCGCAAGATTTGCTAGAAAGCTGCATGACCCGCTATGGTGTTGAAGATTTCCGCGAAGTCGCAACCTGTACTGGTGCAGCACTTGATAAGCTAAAAGTGAATCACCCATTCTTAGATTTAGAAGTGCCGCTTATTCTAGGTGACCATGTTACTACTGAATCAGGTACAGGGTGCGTACACACAGCGCCTGCTCACGGTGTAGACGATTTTAACGTGGGTAAGCAGTACGATATCGAAGTGTATAACCCGGTTGGTAACAACGGTGTTTATCTTGAAAATACGCCTCTTTTTGCTGGTCAGTTCGTATTCAAAGCTAACGATGAAATTATCGAAACGGTAAAAGAGAAGGGCAACCTTGTCTTAAACGTAAAATACGAGCACAGCTACCCGCACTGCTGGCGCCACAAAACGCCAATCATTTTCCGCGCTACGCCTCAGTGGTTTGTAAGCATGGATAAAAAAGGCCTTCGCGCTGAATCTCTTGAGCAAATTAAGCAAACCAAATGGATCCCAGATTGGGGCCAAAACCGCATTGAGAAAATGGTTGAAGGTCGTCCAGACTGGTGTATCTCACGTCAACGTACCTGGGGCGTACCAATTCCTTTGTACGTGCATAAACTTACCGGTGAAATTCATCCAGAGTCTTCAGCATTGATGGAAAAAGTAGCGCTAGAAGTTGAAGCTAAGGGGATTCAAGCATGGTGGGATTTGGATGATGCAGTACTACTTGGCAGCGAGCTAGAAAACTACGAAAAAGTGACCGATACCTTAGACGTGTGGTTTGATTCAGGCGTCACTCACTACTTTGTTGTTGACCGTCGAGACGACATTCCGGCATCGGCTGATTTATACCTTGAAGGTTCTGACCAGCATCGTGGTTGGTTCATGTCTTCGCTAATGTCATCGACTGCCATGCACGGTCACGCGCCTTACAAAGAAGTGCTAACCCACGGCTTTACGGTAGATGCTCACGGCAGAAAAATGTCGAAGTCGGTAGGCAATGTTGTAGCGCCTCAGGAAGTCACTAACAAGTTAGGCGCAGACATCCTTCGTCTATGGGTGGCGTCTACTGACTATCGCGGAGAAATTGCGGTATCAGATGAAATATTAAAGCGTGCTGCCGATGGCTACCGCCGCGTACGTAACACCGCGCGTTTCTTACTTGCGAATCTTAACGGTTTCAAAGTAGAAGATGCGGTTGCAGAAGAGGATATGGTAGCACTTGACCGCTGGATTGTTGCGCGCGCTAAGGCACTTCAAGAAGAGCTAATCGAAGCATATAACAACTATGACTTGCTGGTAGTGTCGCAGAAACTTACCCACTTCTGTTCGATAGAGCTGGGAGCGTTCTACTTAGACGTAATTAAAGATCGTCAGTATACAGCCAAAGCAGATGGTGTGGCCCGTCGTTCATGCCAAACGGCGATGTACCATATCGTTGAAGCTTTAGTTCGCTGGATGGCACCGATTACCAGCTTTACTGCGCAAGAAATCTGGGAAAGTTTACCAGGCGAGCGCAGCGAATTTGTATTTACCGAAACCTGGTACGAAGGTTTTAATGACTTCACGCAGAGCGACACGTTTAACGATGCCCTGTGGCATCAGGTGCTAAGGGTAAAAGACGCGGCAAACCAAGCGATGGAACAGGCGCGTAAAGAAGGCGCGCTAGGTGGGTCACTTGAAGCGACTATATCGCTCTACGCTACCGAGTCGCTTTACAACGTGCTAGCTAAGCTAGAAGACGAACTGCGTTTTGTGCTTATCACGTCAGGCGTTACCCTTGAGAAAGTAGACGGTGCGCCATCTGATGCAAAAGCTACGGACGTTGAAGGTTTATGGTTAAGCGTTGACAAAGCAAGCGGCGAGAAATGCGTACGCTGCTGGCATCACCGTGAAGATGTAGGTTCACACGAAGGTCACGAAGAACTGTGTGGTCGCTGTGTGACAAATATCGACGGTGACGGAGAAGAGCGTCACTATGCTTAAGCTTTTTCGCGAAACAGGCTTGCGTTTCTTATGGATAAGCGCAATTGCGTTTATCCTTGATCAATGGAGTAAGTATACGGTTATTGACAGCATGTCGCTCTATCAGTCGATACAGGTATTGCCGTTTTTTAATTTTACTTACGTGCACAATTATGGCGCTGCATTTAGCTTTTTAGAAAATGCTGGAGGCTGGCAGCGCTGGTTCTTTACTACCATCGCTGTTGTAGTGAGTGCTGTCATTTTATGGTGGCTGAAACAGTCACCTCGATCGCAAAAGATGCTGCCGGTTGCTTTTGCCTTTATTTTAGGTGGCGCACTGGGTAACGTTTACGACCGTCTAGTTCATGGCTATGTCATCGACTTTTTAGATTTTTACGTAAACAATTACCACTGGCCGGCTTTCAACATTGCCGACAGCGCAATATTTATAGGCGCGGCTTTACTGATTATCGACATGTTTAAAAATAGCGATAAACAGCGTGAAGCAACCGGTGCAGAGGCGCAAACTGACTCTGCTGATAATAGCGAAACCATTAAGTAGTATTTGGATAGGTTATGACTGACTCATTATTAATTGGCGCTGACAGCGAAGTAATTCTTCATTTTGATTTAAAGCTAGAAGATGGCTCTGCCGCGGACAGCACTCGCGTAAACAATAAACCTGCCAAAATGGTAATGGGCGACGGTAGCCTTACGCCGAATTTTGAGGCCTGTTTACTTGGACTGAAAAAAGGTGATAAAAAAGCGTTTACGCTAGCGGCTAACGACGCATTCGGCGAGCCTAATCCGAACAATATCCACTACATGGATAGAAGTCGTTTTAGCGCTGATTTGAAGATAGAAGAAGGCATGATTTTAGCTTTTTCTCAGCCTGATGGTTCAGAAATTCCGGGGATAATCCGAAGCGCTGCTGGCGACTCTGTAACAGTAGACTTCAATCACCCACTAGCAGGGCAAACGGTTATTTTTGATGTTGAAATTATCGATGTAAAACCTGGCGTGTCAGCACAAGGTGGAAACTAGTTATGCAAATACATTTAGCTAATCCTCGTGGCTTTTGCGCAGGGGTCGACAGAGCTATCACCATAGTTGAGCGAGCCCTCGAAATGTTTGAACCGCCAATTTATGTGCGCCACGAAGTGGTACATAACAAATTCGTGGTTGATGGACTGCGTGAGCGCGGCGCGCTATTTGTAGATGAACTTCACGAGGTTCCAGACGACAGCATTGTCATTTTTTCTGCCCATGGCGTATCGCAAGCGGTAAGGAAAGAAGCGGAGAGTCGCGGTCTCAAAGTATTCGACGCTACCTGTCCATTGGTCACGAAAGTACATATGGAAGTCACCCGCGCCAGTAAAACAGGGACGGAGTGCATTTTGATAGGTCACGCTGGTCACCCAGAAGTTGAGGGGACGATGGGCCAGTACAGCAACGTTGACGGCGGTATTTATTTAGTTGAATCTGAAGCTGATGTGGCGACACTTGAAGTTAAAGATCCAACCAACCTTTATTACTGCAGCCAAACGACGCTATCTGTTGATGATACTGCTGATGTGATTGACGCGCTTCGCGCTAAATTCCCACATATCAATGGACCACGTAAAGACGATATTTGTTATGCCACTCAGAACCGCCAAGACGCGGTGCGAGACCTCGCTCAAGATTGCCAAATACTTCTTGTTGTTGGTGCGCAGAACAGTTCAAATTCAAATCGGCTTCGCGAGTTAGCGGAAAAAATTGGTGCTAAAGCACATTTAATAGCCGATGCTAACTGTATACAAAAAGAATGGTTAGAGGGTGTAGAGCATATAGGCGTAACTGCTGGCGCGTCTGCGCCAGAAGTGTTGGTGCAAGGCGTTGTTAACAGGCTAAAAGAATGGGGGGCAATCTCTGCCTCTGAACGTTCTGGACGAGAAGAAAATGTTGAATTTGCTGTGCCCAAAGAGTTGAGAGTTAAACAGGTCGTTTAGCCTTAAGGCGTAGCAAACATCTTAAAAAAACACCGCACTTTTTGCGGTGTTTTTTTATGCTTTTGTCTACTGGAAATTCAATAGCTCACGGATACATAATAATACCAGT
>NZ_BLIJ01000070.1:0-70490 GCF_009811475.1 Alteromonas sp. KUL150 | reverse complement strand
CTATGCGGATTGGTATGATACCCAAGTGATAGTCGCGAGCAAGTTGCAGGTTAGTTATTATTAATTTTCTACATCCTGCCCATGCGTATTAAAAAGTAGACTTCGATTTCTGCATAGCGATATTGCGAGGCACGCTGTACACATCAGAGATGGTGCGGTTTAAACTGCAGTTTGGTACCACTGTTTACCGTCTGTCTGGTCCAATATGAAAGGATTCTTAAAATTATACGTTTTAATAACCAAGGATACCCAGCGTTATACGCTTTTACCTTACTATACTACATTGGTAATAAAACCATTTATATGTCGAAGGTAATGAAAGCTGAAAAGGTGATAGTTGAAAAAGTGAAAGGACGTAGACTCCACCGTCAAAGCGGTGCCGGTCTTATTGAAATCCTTATCACGCTTTTTATCCTTGCGGTGGGATTACTTGGTGTTGCTGCATTACAGTTCACCGGTTCTTTTGCGAACAAAGATGCAATTAGCAGAACCCAAGCAGAAATGGTTGCTGCACAAGTAGCAGAGCGCCTGCGCGCTGCGGCCCGGCCGGCCACTGTAGGCGATGGTATGGTTGCGAATAATGCCTACTTTTCCAGCAATAACTATAATTTTTCGACGCTCAGTTGTGCAGGCTCTTCTAACCCTTACTACGGCTGTTGCTTGACGAGACCGGCTGGTGTGCCGAATTGTGAAGGGCAATCCTGTAACGAAGCGCAAATGGCTGCTTATGACGGGTGGGCGCTTTCTTGTTCAGCTGTACAAACTAATCCTCAAACGAAAGTCTCAGTTTCTTGCGCTGACAACAATACCGCTGATATTTACAGCTGCAGCGCAGGCTCGCGTGTTCAGGTGCTACTTACTTGGCCTGTTTCATCATCGGGTAATCAAACTTATACCCTTAATTCTAGATGCAACCCAACTACCGGCGACAGCAATGCGTGTGTGTTCAAGGATATCACGTTATGAACTCGAATCAGTTGGGGTCTCAGCGGGGTTTTTCACTAGTTGAACTGATGATTACATTAACCTTGGGGTTGGTGATCTCAGGTGCAGTTATTCAGGTGCTAGTTAGTAGCAGTGTTACTAATAAACTCAATCAAGCTGTGTCGCAAGTGCAGGAGTCGGGGCGTTTCATAATGGGTAGATTGTCTGCCGAATTTTACGAAATTGGCCGCTACGATCAAGTAACCGCGAACATCGACGCTTCGGTCGACGTCGTCGCAGAAGCGGCTTATGTAGAAAATCATCCCATTGCCGTAGTTGGGGACTTCGCAACTAATGCAACCTTAGGCAGCGTCCAGACCGCAAGCGGGGGCAGCGACAAGCTCGTTGTAAGCTTATTGGCCCAGGAAGATTGTACGGGTAATTCACATGGCTATGCCGCGGGTAGTGAATTCCACGTGGTAAATCACTATTTTGTGACAGGAAGTACGCTTAAATGCACCGGCTACGATGGACGAGTGCTCCGTGGATTAAAAGCACAGGCCGTTTCTCCACTTTCCGTGACCTTGCTCGACAATGTAGAGAGCTTTCAAGTGCAATTTGGCGTTTCGGATACAATAACCAATTCGCGAGGACAAGCCATTTCATACGTGACCGCCGATGAAATTGCGGGTTTAAGAGCGTTAAATCAGCAAGTGGTATCACTGCGGTGGGCAATTATGCTTAAAAGCTATCAAAATGAAGTAAGGCAAACTCAGGCTCAAAAGTACGCACTGTTGAACGAATCGTCTAAAACCATGGATACCGCACATTATTACCAGGTGTTCTCAAAGACGCTAGCACTTCGAAATATGAAGAATTTTGTGAGGAGTTCGCAATGAAACAACAAGGCTTAGTGATGGTATTTGCATTGCTAGTATTGCTTTCGATTACTGTTTTAGGTGTAAGCGCGGTTACCAGTAGCTTGTCACAATCAAAGATGGCGGTGTCTATGCAGCAAAGCGGCTTGGCCTTTGATGCGGCTGAGGCAGCTATCGCAGGCGTGTTTTTCGAATCCGAAGATGAGACGTTACTTACAGATCCAACTAAAACCGATCCACTATCAGAAGCTAGACAGGGTACTGTATTTGACCCCCAGGCTGATACGATGAGTTGCTTTGACGAAGGACAGTGGACTGACCGTCACATGACTGAAGGGGGGCTCTCTGTGGGTGATAGGCATGTTACCGATGGCACTTATCAAAATGCAGCATCGTCAAAGAGTTGGTCTCGTACTGCATTTATTCGCGAGCAGGCTTGCCGAGGTTCAAGTAACGTGATTGGTGGAAGTAATGTGAACTGCCACGTGTTTATTATAAGAGGCTGCGGCAAAGTTGCAGGTAAATCCTCGGTTGTCGCTAACAGTTTGGCTGCTTCAGTATTTGGCCCGGCTTCACAATAGGTATCAGCATGAAAAAATTGACTACATATCTTGCTTCGATAACGCTTTTTAGCTGCATAGGCTTTTCCGCTTTTGGTGATGACCTTGATATTTATTTAGGCAATGCAAGCAACGCGGTTACCTATAATCCAAACGTTTTGTTCATCATGGACTCTTCAGGGAGTATGGGGGCGTACGACAATACCAGTCAAACTAGAATGCTTCGGGTTCAAAACGCGCTCAAAGAGGCCCTAGGAACTGCCACCAATATTAACGCTGGCCTGATGCGTTTTTCTGACTATGGCGGCCCTATTTTATATCCTATCCGCAATATAGATGAATCAGTACGACCTGAAATTATAATTTCCACTAACAACGATAATCACGACGCCCATGAAATCGACGGCAGCGTAACCACAGACAGCAACGACTTAATTTTAAGTAGTGGTACTAAAACCGTGACATCAGGACTGCGTTTTACTGAGTTGAATATTCCACAGGGTGCTACGATCATAAGCGCCAATATTCGCTTCACTTCCGAGAAGTTTAACGTCGCGGGTACCTCGTTAGTGTTTTCAGCCGAAGCTTCAGCTGAAAGCACGGCGTTTTCATCGTCAAGTAATAACCTGAGTAGCCGAGTAAAAACGGCTGCAAATGTTGAGTGGCTCACCGACAATAGCTTTCCAACATCGGGTGAGGTAATAACCACCCCCGATATCAGTGCCGTTATTCAAGAAGTCGTGGATTTATCAGCTTGGTGTGGCGGTAAAGACTTAAACATTTTAATTGAAGGCACGAGTTCAGATACAGCAAGCGCCCGAGAAGCCAGAGCAAGTGATGTAGGGCAAAGTGGTGCTCCTCAGCTAGTTGTTTCCTACGACGATTCAACGGCCACAGGTTGTATACAAGGGGAGGCCATTTATCAGGTTGCCAGTTCAAGAGATAATTCAGAAGAAAATGTTAATGGGTACCCTAATACCGGTAATGAGCTTACTTTCAATTCTTCATACAACGACTATATCGGTGTTCGTTTTAGGAATGTAAATATTCCCCAAGGTGCTGAAATAACAGAGGCCTACCTAGAATTTACGGCTTACAATACAAGAACAAGTGGAAATCCAAGTATGCGAATTCGTGGCGTTGCCGATAATGATGCCTCGGATTTTCACCCAGAGCGTCGTTACCGGCTACGAGACCTTCCAAAAACCTCAGGCATCACTTGGTCCATGCCTGACTTTTACAGTAATAATGATTATAGAACGCCGGATATAAGCAGCATCGTAAAACAAATTGTAGACCGCTCAGGTTGGCAATCTGGTAATGATATGGCTTTTGTACTTGATAACTTTGTTTCATATCGGGGGGCGCACACCTATAACCACTGGCCTTCTCGAGCACCTAAGCTTGTTGTGAAGTTCAATGGCTCCGCCACGCCTGGCTCATCGGCTTCAGTGCGCGAACATCTTATGAGCAAAATAGACGAACTGAGTGCTAACGGTTTTACTCCCATCGTTGACACGCTTTTGGAAGCAACAAATTATTATGGCGGTAGAAGTGTAGATTATGGCCGTAAACGTGGCGAAAGTGATGTTAGTAATTCAGTTAGACGTAGCACGCGAGTAAGCCATAGAAGCTCATATCTTGGCGCTGATTCAATTCTTCCTTCAGGGTGCTCGGAAGATAATCTATCTGACAGCGATTGCATTAATGAGCAGATACCCGCGCCTGCCACTTATATTTCACCAGTATCAGATTTGCAGTGTCAGACCAATAATCACATCGTATTGCTGTCCGATGGTGAGGCGAATAACAACCATAGTGTTTCTAAAATTCAAACCTTACTAGGCAAAAGCTGTACGGGTAGTGGTGGCGAGAAATGTGGTCTGGATTTAGTCAAAAATATAAGCGATACCTCCACATCTGTAATTGGGCCAAGGGTCATTACGCATACCATAGGTTTTGCCGCGAACAACACAGCAAATAATTTCTTGAATCAACTCGCTTTGCAAAGCGGTGGCGGCTTCTATCAAGCTGATAACAGCACCGATTTGCTCGAGGCTTTCAATACTATCCTGCGCTCAGTGAAGGACGTGAATGCCACTTTCGTTTCACCGGGTGTTGCGGTGAATCAGCTCAATCGTCTTACTCATAGAGACGAGCTTTATTTTGCTCTATTTAAGCCTAGTGAAGGCGCTATTTGGCCTGGGAACTTAAAGCGCTATCGCTTGAGTGGCGATAAGATTTTAGACAAAAATAGCCTGGGTGCGGTGGACAATGTAACGGGCTTTTTTGCAGAAAATGCCCATAGTTACTGGTCTACTCTTGCTGATGGAAGCGAAGTCAGTGAAGGCGGTGCAGCTAGCCGCTTAGGTGCAAATCGCAATATTTTTGTCTTCGATGGCGTTGGAACAATTGCAAGCGAAGCCAATCGCCTTCACGAGGATAATTCCAACATCACAAAGGCTGACCTTGCCATTCAAAGCGAAACAGATGCTGACCCATTACGAGATGCAATTTTAAAGTGGGCAAGAGGTCTTGATGTAAAAGACAGTAATGGCGATGGCAGCACCAGCGACTATCGTCCGCAGATGGGCGATCCCATCCATTCTCAACCTATTATCGTTAATTACGGGACTAACGATTCCGCTATTTTCGTCGCGACAAATCAGGGCATGTTGCATTCTTTCGATACAGAAACGGGAGAAGAAAATTTCGCTATCATGCCCAAAGAGCTACTTCAGAACCTACATCACTTTTACAAAGACACACCGTCGCTGAGTCACCAGTATGGACTCGATGGAGATATGATTTTAAGGATCTTCGACAATAAGAAGTATCTTTACGTGGGCATGCGAAGAGGCGGTCGTAATTATTATGGCTTTGATGTTACGCAGAAAGACTCTCCAAAACTTAAATTTAAACTAGAGGGTGGTCAGGGGGCTTTGGCGAAGTTGGGACAAACATGGTCAAGACCAACAATTACTAAAATTAACATGGGCGGACAGGTAAAAAATGTAATGATTGTTGGTGGTGGTTACGATGACGCTCAGGATGACCGTGCTATAAGAGCTAATGATGTGGTTGGTAATGCGGTATTTATTTTTGATGCCGACACAGGAAGCCTGCTTTGGCATGCAAGTAATGAAAATGCCGACCTTAACCTCTCAAACATGACCTACAGTATACCGGGGCGCATCTCTGTGATTGATAGGGATAACGATGGATTTGCTGATCATATGTATATTGCAGATACAGGTGGTCAACTGTTTAGATTAGATATTTACAACGGCAAATCGGGTGCTGACTTTATAAAAGGTGCGCGTCTTGCTGATTTTGGCGGTGACACAGCCGAAACTAATCGCCGCTTTTACTACGGTCCCGATGTTACGGAAATCGCTTTAGGTAACGAATTGTACTATGGCGTAGCACTGGGAAGTGGGTGGCGAGCATCTCCCCTAGACACTGTGGTGGAAGATAATTTTTATATGCTCAAAGATAGCGGCGTATTTAAACGCGACACGAACGGCAATTACACCTACATGGAAACGGTCTACGAAAGCGATATGTACAACGCCACAAGCCACACACTTAACAGTAGTGATGAAAACGAGCGTGAGCTTGCTTCGCAAGAGTTTGCAAACAAAGACGGGTGGTATCTAAACCTAAATATCAATGGTGAAAAAGTTTTATCTTCTCCGCTTATCATTGATTACAAGGTGTTCTTTACCACTTACATACCTGCGGTCAGTAGCACGAGCTCATGTGCGCCCCCCACTGGAAACAGCCGTGCTTATCTCGTTAACATGTTTAATGCGAATGCAGTAACGGATGTAAACAATGATGGTGAAGTTAATGAACTAGACCGTGCCGCCGATTTAAAACAAACCGGTATAGCTCCTGAAACGAAAATCCTAATTGAAGATATTGTTAGCCCCGTGGTCTGTCTGGGTACAGAGTGCGTTTCCGCGGTAATAGAAGTGGATGAAGATGGGAATGAGCAGGCCTGTACCAATGCTTTCGAGTGTTTAGCAGAGAATATTTATGGACGTTTCGAACGCGTTCAGCGCGGTAGTTGGCATTCGGAAACAGAAAGAGAGTAGTTATGACTATGAGAGTATCCCAGCAGGGTTTTTCACTGATTGAGCTAATGATTGTCGTCGCTATTGTCGGCATCATCGCAGCGATTGCCTATCCCTCTTATCAAGGCGTTATTTCAGATGGATACCGCGGCACAGGGCAAGCAGATTTACTAGGGCTGGCTTCTGCTATGGAGCGCCACCATAGTGGCTCTTTTAGCTATGAGGGCGCCGCTAATGGTGGCTCAAATACGGGGGCACCGGCAGTCTTTTCAGCATACTCTCCTTCATCTGAGCCAGCGGCAAATAAGCGCTATACGCTGAGTATCGTTGCTGCATCTGCGACAGCTTTCGAACTTAAAGCAACGCCCGTGACGGGGACTGGGCAGGCTGCTAATGGAGCGCTCTATTATTTCAGCGATGGAAGAAAAGGTTGGGATAAGAATAATAATGGTAATCTTGAATCTAGTGAATATTGTTGGTCGTGCTAAGCGGTTGAGGGCATTGCTTAGCGGCTTCTTTGCTGCCTTTTGAATGTTTAAATAGACCTTTCTCATGGCCTTATTAACGCTCTTAATCAGGGGGGCGTCGAAAGTAATGACGGCGTACCAAATACAGCGATATCACTCCACTGCTGATCTACGTTATCGTTGATATAATCCGTGCGCTTTAAGTTAATCACCGTTGTTTGACTGATTTGAGTATCAAGAATGGTTTCCCAAAGCACTAGCGCCCCGGTTTTGCTGTTTAACAAGTAAGCGCTTGTGCTTGTAAAAAGCAATAAAGTAATTAGCACTTCTACAAGAATTCCTCCCCCTTCAACTCTTGAAGTTAGACACCGGCTTTCAAGAAAAGCGCGGGGTAAACGCATACTTCTGAAAATACTTCTAAAAGATTCAATTTTAATCGTGATCATAGGATGTCCCTGGAATAGGAATTATTTTGGCAAGCACTGTGTTCTCTTGAAGGGCTTTGAGCAGTGGAGTGGAAAGCGTCGCCGTACCGTTTATTTGCTCAGTTACAGGCGCGTTTGATACATAGGTACCACTGATAGAGGCAGAACTCGCAACACGAAGCGTGTAAGGACTATGTGAAGATGAAAGCATAACAATCAGACCGTAGAGGTGAGTGTGTGCTTGAAGTGTTAAATCGCCATCGGCAACAATCAGCAATACAGGGTTAGAACTAGAGTTATGTGGTAGATCGCTAGGGTCCAGTTCACAATCTCCAGTTATCCAAAACACATTGCCAGACAGCATATTATGGCATTGAGTCAGACTCTCAACTTCTGCAAAGAAGTTAGCACTAAGTGCTGATGCATCACGGTTAAATAACCAGTTGGTCAATTGGCTATCCCACGAGAATTGCTGAGCGGAAGTTGGCAGTCTCAAAAGAGAAGGGTAGCGAAGAAATTTAGCCGTATATGTCGCGTTTGTACTATCGTGGGATACACTCACTTCAAATTGGGTTAGCGGTTGGCTATCTATTCCTTCTAATTCGCTTACCAAAATAGTGGTAGATAAATGAGCCACATCGGTTGCAGTCAAAGCAGTTAAAACGTGTTGTGAGCGTAGTGCTCTGGCAACGTTTTTTACGTGCAGTTTCAACTCAACTTGGTTGCTTTCGGCGTTGCGTCTTGCTTTTTCTAAGGTGTAAAACTGCTGGACGCTTTGTGATGTAGTTACCGTCGCAAAAGCCACAATGCTAAGAAGAATGGCCACAACTGCAAGCACTACCATCCCTTCTTGGTGTTTTTTATTACCAGTGAATCTTTGGCAACCACGTCTAGCGTTAAAAAACTGTTTTCTTTTTTCAACCGTCATTAGGCACCTCTACGATAAAGCTTTCATGGCTTTGTACCTCTGTGTCGATAATACTTTGAAGCGATATTTTTATTTCGTATGCTGATCCCCAACTACCTTTATGTATGCGATTTGCGCTGAACTGAGTGACGGAGAGTGTTTCTGGGTCAGTTAAGTCAAACCATCCACCTTGTTCACAAGTATTGCCATTTACTCGGTACTCTATCGCCTTGTTGTTTAACCGGAAGCCAAACAGCTCGCCCTGTGATTGGGATATTGCGCCGTCTTTATTTTTGTCGTAAGCAAATGTGATGCAGCTGTTTGAAGGTTCAGTTGAGCGTTCACCAAGAGCAACATTTGAAGCAGGGGAATGACCGCTAGACAAAGCTATAAATGGGGAGAGTATATTAGCCTCTTCAATAAATCCCGCCCTTCCCAATTGTTGAGAAATTGTGCTTTTCAACGCACGCATATCTTCTTCCAAGCTAGTGGCATGTTGGAGTGAAGAGAGCGCTACATGAGATTTCGCAGCATACGAAGCAACAATAGAAATCAGTAGACCGGACAATGCACATGCCACCAAAAGTTCCGTTATGCTGAAACCCGTTGCTCTGTGATGGTGATTATTGTGCACATAGGCAATGTGAAGTCTCAACATGGCGCTATACCGACAAAACTCTGTTCGGTGCATAACCTTACTCTTCCCAATGAACTAAAGGTTACCTTTGCATTAAAGCGCTCACTAGAAAGAGTAAAGGTTGTATTGCTGCCAAAGTTAAGCGTGCCGTGCTTATTAAAAGCGACCGTCTTGTCTGTGTTACCCACTGTATTGAGTTTGATATTCCATGCGGTGGGGAGTTCCAAATGAGAGGCTTCATTTAACGCGCATGTTTGATAGGAAGCACAGCTGCAATCCTGTTCGTTACTTATCAATAAACAATTGTCGTTTTCGATTTTCGCTATTAAGTAAAAGGTTTTTTGCTGGGCGAGGGACTGTATACGTGTTTGTTTTGCAAGTTCTGTGACCCGCGTAGCGAAATGTTTGAACGCATTTTTTTCCTGCCACCCTTGAAAAGACGGGACGGCAAGTAAAGAAAGTATGCTTAAAATTAGTAAAGAGACGAGCAGTTCTAATAATGATAGCCCCGCCATCATGTCAGGCTGTCTATTTTCATTTTTTTCTTTGCGAATTGTCCAAAAAGCCATGCGCAAGTCCAGTTATAGCAACAGAGGTAAATTGATAGGCTCAATGTACTTAATAACTCGCTAACGGGAAGCTGTACCATGGAAGGGAATTGCATTACAAATGATAAAAGGCAAGGGCAAGAAGGGTTTACCTTGATTGAGCTATTAGTTGCTATGGCTATTGTTGGATTGCTCAGTCTTGCTGCAACGTCTGCCATAAATACGACACGACAGATAAGCGAGATAAATAAAGTTAAAGCTCACTTACTATCACTTCAAGCGATGCAGTCGACAATGTGGCTCGAAACTGGGCATTACCTTCCGCCAAATGCGTTACCCAGCGCTAACATTCCAAACGTCAATTTTACGCAATCCAATAGTCAGGGGGGAGGCTATGAAATTGCCGCTACACGTTTATCACTAAGTACGGACGACAGCTGCCGAACGATAAAAATCAGTGAGGTAATGCTTTCACCTAAAGAATGCTGGTAAGAAAAGCGCTATACCAATCCGTATAGATAATTATCCATTGAATGTTAGTGTTTTAAAAAAGTGCTCATTAGCTGCACGTTAAATCATTACCAGCAAGGTCTTCTTTTGCTCCATCACCATCGCTATCTACAGCGACAGATATTCTGCCATAAAGCGACAGTAAAAGTGCTGACGCATAGTCAGTATCGCCATCATTGGGGCAAAGGGTGATGGTAGCGGCATTGTCGATACCGCCCTGTTCATTAAATACTAAGCTGCCGCTAATACCGTATAAAGTGTTGGCGGCATTGAGAGGGTCACTTGCAACGATCAAATCTTCGTTATTATCTCGGGTACTGTTGCCATTAACATCGATGAACACCATTTTGGCATCTCGCCAGTTGTTTGTGCAGGCGGTGTAATCAGCTGTGGGGCACAACACCACGTTAGTTTGCTCATCTACAGCAGTAAACCGGGCACGCTGAGCAACAGCGCTCAAATTGTTTAAATCAGCAGTAATTCTATTTTTGATAAGTATATTTTGTATACCTGGCGCAACCGTCGTTAATATTATGGCGAGAACAGCGACAGCCACCAGCATCTCTAACAGGGTCAGCCCTGTTTGCTTTGAGATTTTGCGACGATAATTTTTTTGCTTTTTGTTAATCATTTTAAAACGTTATCTGCCAATATTTTGTTATTCAACGGGAATGCCTTTTGTTTGCCTTTTTGTGGGTTTAACACTTGATTCATCTTATCTGTCAAGGCTTACCGCGTTTCCATAGAGATAGTTTGAAGGCTTAGTCCAACGTTTCTAAGTGTTTCTATCTTCAATGTAATGAAATCAAAAGGTAATAAGGCGTAAATGACCTATATTTTAGGGTAAACTAAAAAACAACGGCAATGGTATGTTTTACTGTGCTATCGCATCGTTGACCATACGCCTTATGGTTAATGAGGCTTCAAATAACATGCCTAGCCTTCATCATAATATAATAGGGATGGCTTGACCTTTTAGCAGTTGGTCAGGTCAATGTCTTTCTAATACGGGTGACGATAACACTAACATCCAAAGTGATATTGTCGTAGAATCAAGTTCCAGGACGCCTTAAAAATACGTGGATATTATAATGCAAAAACAAGCAGTTATTGATGAAATGAAAGTGCTGCCTGAAATTGACGTGGAATACGAAGTCGCACGTCGAGTCTCTTTTATAAAGAAGCAGTTGCTTACATCCGGTTTGAATTCTTTGGTACTTGGTATCAGTGGGGGAATTGATTCGTGCACATTGGGCCGTCTCGCTCAATTAGCCGTGAATGAATTGAACGAAGAGCATCACGAGAGCTATCAATTCATTGCAGTTCGTTTGCCTTACGATACGCAAGCGGACGAAGAAGACGCACAAAAATCTATCGACTTTATCCAACCTACGCATTCCGTTGCTGTAAACGTAAAGCCTGGTGCAGATGCCATTCATGCCTCAACGGCTGAGGCGCTATCCAATGCAGACCTTCTTCCTTCAAGCGAAGCAAAGCAAGACTTTGTCAAAGGAAATGTTAAAGCGCGCACTCGCATGGTTATTCAATATGAAATTGCGGGTATGGTTGACGGCTTAGTATTAGGTACCGATCACTCGGCTGAAAATATTACAGGGTTTTATACTAAATACGGAGATGGTGCTTGTGATCTGGCACCACTTTTTGGCTTAAGTAAGCGCCAAGTGCGTGCAGTGGCAGCCCATTTAGGTGCGCCGCACAATGTGATTACCAAAGCTCCCACCGCTGATTTGGAGAGTCTTTCTCCGCAAAAGGCGGATGAACAGGCGCTAGGAATGTCTTACGACCAAATCGATGACTTTTTGGAAGGTAAGCCCGTTTCTGCAGAAGTGGAAGAGAAATTGCTCTATATTTATGAGCGCACACAACATAAACGTGTGCCAATTCCAACAATTTACGATGAGTTGTAGTCATGAAAAAAATTGAAGCTATCATTAAACCGTTCAAAATGGACGATGTTAGGGAAGCGCTAGCTGAAGTCGGTATCGCAGGGATGACCGTGTCTGAAGTTAAAGGTTTTGGCCGCCAGAAAGGTCATACCGAGCTTTATCGCGGTGCAGAATACCAAGTTGACTTCCTACCGAAAATTAAAATTGAACTAGTGCTAGACGATGACAGGGTTGAGCAAGCCGTGGAAGCTATTCAGTCTTCAGCAAAAACAGGCAAGATTGGCGACGGAAAGATATTTGTTTACAGCGTAGAGCAGGCTGTGCGTATTCGTACTGGTGAACAAAACGAAGACGCGATTTAAAAGTTAGTGCTTACTGTGCATGAAAAAGGGAGCCAATTGGCTCCCTTTTCTTTATGCGCATTGGTATAAAAGCGAATGATCAAACATTTTAGTGGTCGTGCCCGCAACCGCCTTCACCATGAACATGACCATGTTCAAGTTCTTTTTGCGTTGCTTCACGTACATCAACAACTGATACATCGAACGTAAGTGGAATACCCGCTAGCGGGTGGTTTCCGTCTACAACTACTTCGTCATCAGTAGTTTCGATAATAATGACCGATTGCTCCCCCTGGGGGGTAGTAGCGCGGAAAGACATACCTACTTCAACATCCATCCCTTCAAACATTGAGCGAGGAACGGTTTGCACCAATTCATCAGCTCGCTCTCCATATGCTTTCTCGGGCTCTACAGATACATTAAAGCTATCGTCTTTTGTTTTGCCAATAAGTGCATCTTCAAGGCCTTCGATCAAAAAGCGGCGACCTAAAAGCACTACCAGTGGTGATTTCCCTTCTGAAGAGTCTAGCGTTGTGCCGTCTTCGGTTGATACGGTGTAGTGTAGCGTTACAACGCTGTCAGAAGTAATTGTCATAACAAATCCTATCTTGGCCTTATTGTTAAACTTGTTTCAGAATATAAGGCAGTAAATAAAAAGCAGCAAAACTGCTGCTTAGCGACGTTTTTTCACAATATTGCTAGCTTGTTGCTCAATACTGTACGGCAAGCTATTAGGGTAACAGGTAATAGCGTTATTATCAGCCAGTCTGTGTAAATCTTCAGAAGTAGTGTCGTTGTTAAGTACGGCGATAAACCATGTTTCGCTCTCTAATGCCGCCACTTTAATAACTTTACCGGCAACGCGCCAATTATCCCCCAGTTGCTTTTCTAGGCTGTCTCCGGGCTTTACAGAGACATGTCCTTTAAGCTTAAAACTGTACGCGGCTCGCTTGTTTTTGCCTAAAAAGCGGGTTCTAGCAACGACCTCTTGACCCATATAGCAGCCTTTATCAAAATCGATACCGTTGAGAGCCTGTACGTTGATCATTTGCGGAACATATTCGCCTATTGCTTCACTATCGAGCATAGGATGCACGCTTTCAATTTGAATTGCGTCGAATACAGTGTGCGAAAAACAAGGAAGTGAGTGGGCACCTATGTTTTCTTCAAACCGGTCAATCGCGTCTTTAATTAGAATCAGTACAAAGCCCTCGCGGCTTGTATTTGCAGTGAATATCACGCCTTGTTCACTTTCTACTTTTTGAAGTGTACTTGCTTTGCTCTGACTTGAACCAAATAGTTTTTCTAGTTCATCAGTTACAAAAAGCTCACTAAGCAATGCTTGCGTATTGCTGTTTTTAGCTGCGTCAGCCGAGAGAAAATAGCCATTATAGCGAGGCGTGTCGTCTACTATATCGACTTTGGAAAAGACGCCATATTTATTGAGTTGCGCCAAAGATTGGTTACCCGCATCGGCATTAGTAAGTAATAACAGCTTGCTTGCATGTCTAGTCACATAGCCTGTCGCCCACGTTTTACCCTTGTTGTCACAATGGGCAAAATGCCTCGCTGTCACCTTGTCCAGCTTGTTAATATTCACTGTGATTTGACCGTGCAGGTAGCTGTCGGCTTGCTCACCTTCAAGAGAAATAATCATTGAGCCGGAAAGCTCAACCATAAATTCGTTAGGTAGGTCGTTTAACGATGCGATAGAGGTCATAGTCACCACTTATAAAATTTCGAGTCTGTTTCCAAAGTATGGCATAACCACCATTATTCAAGGGCAAGGCTACTAATTCTGTATAGATTAAGTTCTATTTAGTTTTCGCATCAGACCAAAAGAGCAGTGATCCCCACACTCTCGCCATGGTATTATTGTCAGTAAATAATAAGTGGTAAGGATGACAAATGTTTGAACCAAAAAGATTAGCGAGATTAAAATGGGCTTGCCGTCGGGGTATGCTGGAACTAGATGTGCTGCTACTACCTTTCGTTGAAGAGGCGTTTGAATCTCTTAGCTACGATGAGCAAGAAACATTTGAGCGGTTACTTACAAGCGATGACCCAGACCTATTTGCATGGATAATGGGTCATCAAAAGTGCGAAGATCCCGAGTTAGCCGCTATGGTCGCGACCATCGTAAATCGTGTCAAAGTATAGAATAAACATAACCTCTAACAAATATAGACCTTTATTGGGGGAGGCATGTGTAGTGCTTGTTTTTTGCGCAGCATTGTTTAGTCTCCCTTACAATATCTCAACCTGGGTTAACCTTACTGCTACTTTTGCAATTACCGCTGTAGCGACGCTTATTTGGTTGTCATGGCGTCTTTGGTATGCGCTTAGTAATAACGATAATCCTGTTCAATACGCTATCTCTCTCACAAACGAAGGCGTTATTCGGGTTATCGATGACGAGAGAACTACATTACCAGGCGCCGCTCACCAAACCTTCGATAACGCGGGAACTGACGGTATTTCGATGAAAATTCATCATACTTCACAGCTTTTTTCTTGGGGGCTCTGTATTAAGGTACTTCGTCGTAAGCGTAAGTGGTTTGAAAAAGACTACAGTCACTTAGGTTGGATATTGAAAGGAGAATGCTGCGAAGCAGATTACAGGCGCTTAGCAAGAGCTATTATTTTTGCTAGAAAAGCAACGAATTCAAGGAATTAATAGATGTTTCGTGAGTATACAAAAGCGTTGTTTAAACGCGTGGATGCACGACAGTTAATGCAATTTAAGCCGCCAACGCTGCCACAGCGTATCTACACCAATACTCTTAAGATAGATAATGCGCATTACTGTGCGTTTTGCCAAGAGGTAGACTGGCCGGCGAGTGAACATCCTCACCCCCTCTACTTGCAGATGTTGTCGCTGCCGTTGCAAATGCAGTGCTTATTAGACAAAAAAAGTCCATTTCCTTTGCTAGGCCTCATTCATGCGGCTAATAAAGTGTCAATTATCGAGTACGTCGATTTAAGCGAGCCTGTTGAATGTCGCGTACGCTTTCATGACGTAAGGCCGCATAATCGCGGATGGGAAGTCGACGTTATGCTTGAGGCGCTCCAATCTGGGCAACTTGTGTATAGGTCCATAAGCAGTTATTTAGTCAAAATAAAAGCTGTTCATGTTGCGCCATTGGTGGCTAGAAAAGAAGTACATGATGACTGTGACATGCAAGATAGAGAGCGTATCGAAGCACTTAGTGTAAATGCGAATACAGGCCGTCGATACGCTAAATTATCAGGTGATTATAATCCCATTCATTTATCCCGTATTTCAGCAAAAGCGTTTGGTTTTAAACAGTCTATAGCACATGGAATGTGGACATTATCCCGTGCAATATCATCGTTCGTTAGTCATCAAGAAAACGTAGAATCTCTACAAGTGGAAGAGGTGACCTGCCGCTTTAAAAAACCTGTTTTCTTACCAAACGAAATTCATATTCATCAACATTGTAGAACCCAAACTCATGCGTTGCTTGATGTTACAGACCGCGATGATAACAACACACATTTATCGGCAAGTGTAAGTTTCTCTGCTAAGTCTTAGCTGTTCGTCGGACAAGGCACTTGGTAAAGCGTGTTGAAGACGTGTGCGTCGCATTTAGAGATACCGACAACCGCCTTTACCATAAAAATAAACGTAAATAGGTTTTATCGGGCGCAAATAAAAAGAGAGCACTATTTTGTGCTCTCTAGGGCATGAATACACTGGCGTGTAGTCTAAGCACCACGTCTTAAACGTGGTGCTACTTTATTCAGCGTCATTAAAGCTGTCTTGGGTAATTAACGAACCTACATCACTGCCTGAAAGCTGCTTTCTTGGAATCAGAACAGTAGGCTTGGGATTATCCAGTTGTTCAGGATGGTCTAGATTGAAGTGTAGTCCACGACTTTCTTTTCTCTCCATGGCGCATCGCACAATGAGCTCTGCGACAGTAACAAGATTGCGCAGCTCTAGTAGGTTATTGCTTACTCTAAAGTGAGAGTAGTATTCGGTAATTTCTTGCTCTAACAGTTTAATTCGTCGCATAGCGCGTTCAAGGCGCTTGTCTGTACGCACAATGCCAACGTAATCCCACATAAATAGCCTTAGTTCGTGCCAGTTATGTTGAATAATGACTTCTTCGTCAGAGTTAGATACCTGACTTTCGTCCCAAGGCGCGATGGATTCTTCGCAGTCAGCGCTTGGTAACTTCTTTAAAATGTCTTCAGCAGCGGCGCTAGCAAACACCACGCACTCTAACAGAGAGTTAGATGCCATGCGGTTTGCTCCGTGCAGCCCTGTGTAGGCTACTTCACCAATTGCATAAACATTGTTTAAGTCTGTTTTAGCGTTAAAGTCTGTCATAACGCCGCCGCAACTATAGTGGGCTGCTGGGACAACGGGGATGGGTTCGCGGGTAATATCTATGCCAAGTGAACGGCACTTCCGATAGATATTGGGGAAATGTTTAACGATAAAGTCAGCGGGCTTATGACTGATATCTAAGTACATGCAGTCAGCGCCCAATCGCTTCATTTCATAATCTATGGCCCGGGCTACTACATCACGAGGGGCAAGGTCGCCGCGCTCATCAAATTTGTGCATAAAGCGCGTGCCATCAGCGTGACAAAGGTTAGCACCTTCGCCCCGTAAGGCCTCGGTAATCAAAAAGTTGCGTGCTTGCGGATGATATAAACATGTAGGATGGAACTGATTGAATTCCATATTGGCAACGCGACAACCTGCGCGCCACGCCATTGCGATGCCATCGCCACTAGAAACATCTGGATTAGACGTATATTGGTAAACCTTACTGCCACCGCCCGTTGCTAATGCAACAAATGGCGCGCGAATAACCTCTACATGCTCTTGTTGCCTGTTCCAAACGTACGCGCCCACAACACTATTTTTCTCTTCTCTGGAAGGGATGAGGTCAATTGCATTATAGCGTTCGAATACATGAATATTTGGATGTGTGGATACCGCATCATTCAAGGTGATTTGAAGTGCTTCACCGGTTGCATCTGCGGCGTGAAGAATTCGTCTGTGGCTATGACCCCCTTCACGGGTTAAGTGAAAGCGCTCTTCACCCGACTCGTTTTTCTCTGTGTCAAACGGTACGCCATAACCAATCAGCCATTCAAGAGAAGACTTGGCTCGCTCTGCGGTAAATCGCACTGCCGGCTCCTCGCAAAGGCCTGCACCGGCTGCTAGGGTATCAGTAACGTGAGCATCGATGGAATCTTGCTCATCAAATACTGCCGCAATGCCACCTTGGGCATAACGTGTAGAGCCTTCGTTTCTGTCACTCTTACTCAGCACGATAACCTGACAATGGTCAGCAAGCTTGAGTGCAAGGCTTAATCCTGCCGCGCCGCTCCCAATAATCAATACGTCACAACGGTGTTCTATTGCATTTGATGTGGAAGTTAGTGAAGACGATACAGATTTCATGTATTTTTATATCAATCCAAACGAGCAAAGGTTCGGCAAGTCTAAAGGATGAAAAGCAAAACACAATCATTCTTGGCCTCTGTCTTAAGCATTTTTTCAAATATTTAATACTTTTACCGAACTTTTAAGAAAAGAACGCGTCTACACCCATGCTTGTTAGAGCTATGTGTAGTTGAAGTAGGGAGTAATGGCTCGAATGAGCGAGCAGATAACCGACCAGCAACTGGTTGAAAAAGTACAGCGTGGCGATAAAAATGCGTTTAATTTGTTGGTAACTCGTTACCAGCACAAAGTAATGCATCTCGTCTCTCGCTATGTAAAAAATACCGGTGACGTGGCAGATGTAACGCAAGAAGCGTTCATTAAAGCCTATCGTGCCTTACCTAACTTTCGTGGCGACAGTGCATTTTACACTTGGCTTTATCGCATCGCGGTAAATAGCGCCAAGAATTATCTTGTATCTCAAGGTCGTAAGCCACCGGCCAGTGATGTTGATGCCGATGAGGCTGACTTCTATGAAGGTAGTGACGCACTTAAAGAGCAGTCGACACCGGAGAGAAGTTTACTCTCTGAAGAATTAGAGGAAACGCTCTTTAAAGTCGTGGAGAAGCTGCCTGACGATTTACGTATGGCAATTACACTTCGCGAAATTGAAGGGCTTAGTTACGAAGAAATTGCAAATGTAATGTCGTGCCCTGTTGGAACCGTGAGATCGCGTATTTTCAGGGCTCGTGAAGCGATAGATAAAGTTATTCAGCCGTTGTTAGAGAATTAAAGAAAAAGAAAATCAAAAAAAGATGAACTTTCTTTTTTACAAGATGACTAACAGCTGTGTTAGGGTAGTTAATGATCAAATTGATCTGGAAATGAATATATGACGCAACAGCAAGAAAAATTGTCCGCATTCATGGATGGTGAGATAGAAGGCAATGAAATCATCGATGCAATAAAGCATGATGAGGCGCTTCAAGCCAAATGGAAACGTTACCATGTATATCGCGGTGCAATGCGTAAAGAAGCAAGCGTTGCTCCACAACTTGATATTACAGCAAGCGTAGCCGCGGCACTTGAAAACGAGCCAGCTATAGTGGCACCAAAACGCTCCCGTTGGGCATCAATACCTTTGATTGGAAACGTTGTTCCATTTGCAAAGCAATCTGGCCAATTTGCGGTAGCGGCTTCGGTAGCTGTAGCGGTTATCTTTGGTGTTCAATACTCCAATCAGGATGCACCAACAGAGCCGTTCATGACGGCGCCGACGATAGCCCCTCAAGGCGGTTTGGCACCAGTCAGCCTGGAGCAAACCCGTGCATTGCCGCGCAACGACATGAATGAAGTCCTTGAGAAAAAGCGTAAGATAAATGCGCTAATTGCTGACCATGAACAGCAAATAAAACTCAAGCAAGCGCAAGAAGACGAGAACGAAAGTAACGCGAGCGGCCCGCAGCGACCTCAATAAGTGAATTTAGTAAGCCAAATCGTGCATCATGTTTTTGATGCCGTTGCTTCTCGACTAGCGAGTCAGTCAGAGTATTTGGAAAAACGCGCTGTTGCGAGAGCTTGACTGACCGCAATACGGTTTTATATTTTAATCATACCAGCATATACTGCTGGTATGTTTGTTTTAAGGCGGGAAAAAATGCGCTTTAGTTCCATCCTTGCACTTTTTTTCATTTCGGGCGTTGTTATTCAACCAGCATTTGCCCAATCGGTTTCTTCCAACCAAGGAACTCAGTCATCTGATACTGTTACTCAACCTTCTCCATCGGAAATACTTGGTGAAGAGCCTAATAAGCAAAGCCTTCAAAACAACGAAGCGGATAACGGACGCGAAGAACGTCAACCTGATGAGCAAAGTGAGGCAGTGAGGCGAACAGACGTGTCACAATCGGCAAGCCAATGGCTCGCTGAGTTGCAGAACATCATCACTAATGCCAATTTTCAGGTGTCGTTTGTTCAAACAGTTGCTGGTAAGGAAACCATTCCTTATCTGTGGCGCCATGGAATTATGGAAGACGGTTCAGAACTAGAACAGTTAAATCTTCAAAATGGTCCGGGTAGAGAGTTAATTCGCGTTAATGACGTGGTAAGCGTGTTTGAACCTGATGTGCAACCATACAGTTTGCGGTCTAAACATATTAACGGCCCCATACCTAGCGCGCTTCTTTATCACCCAGAACAGCTATCAGACGCTTATGAATTTGTGGCGGTGGGAAGAGCAAGGGTCGCAGGTCGTTCGGCTCAGCAAATTCGTATAGTGAGTCGAGACAACACTCGCTTTGGCTATCAACTATGGCTAGACGAATCGTCAGGTATGTTGTTGAAGCTAAATATGCTCGATTTACAGGGTGGGCTTTTGGAGCAAATTCAAGTTACTGCATTTGCTATATCACCGTCTCCCGCAGAGTATTTTTCGCGAATTAATTCTGCGTCTTTACCCCCACCGATGGCCCTAAGCAACACGCCCATGCGTCCACACAGTTGGGATGTGACCTACTTGCCAGCGGGAATGAGAGAGATTAAGCAAGATACAAGACGACTGGCATTAACGGGGCAGGTGGTAGAGTATAAACTTTTCTCAGATGGTCTGGTCGATGTGTCTGTATATGTTCAGCCGGCCGATGACGCATTAGGTGAAACGTTGGCATTACGTAATGAAGTTAGTACGTTTCTAACGCTTACAGATGGCAAGGCGCAAGTGACTGTAGTGGGTGAGATACCACTTCAAACAGCTAACGCTATTGCAAATTCTTTAAGACCAGTCACAAATTAGCACCAGTATTAATGATTAAAGAAACAGCTATGGTAATTGCGGTCGATGGAGATAGTGTTACCGTTGAAGCAGCGATAAAATCTACTTGCAACGCTTGCCAAGCGCAAAGTGACTGTGGCACGGGAGTTATCTCTCGCGCCATTGCGCCGAAAACTCAACAGTTGACATTACGAACCCCGATGACGGTACATGTGGGGCAAAAAGTTATTGTCGGTATACCTGAAGCCGGTATCTTAAGTGCGTCGGCGTGGTTATATTTATTACCATTGATAACTTTTATGGGCGCATATTCAGCCTTTATGTCAGTGCTAAGCAGTACAGCTATCGCTCATGAATTGTGGGCGACTATTCCTAGTGCCTTCACCACCTTCGTAGTTTATAAGCTTATCGCATACAAGCTAAAACGGGTTGAAAGCACCAAGTATCAACCCGTATTGCTTGGAACATCAGACGTTTAATTGTTTATATGCTTTTTTTGTATCAGGGTACATCGGTCTGGAATCTGTGCATTTAGCAAGATGCTTGTTACTAAGAAAATGAGTGTTGTGTAGCGCAGTGTCATGCCTTTTTGGGTAAGTAACGCAGGCAGTTGCTATCTTTGGTGTTTGTTAATTTACGCATTCTTTAACCGTAGCCTACTAATTTTCTACATGGTGATTCGCTTTTCGCTTGAGAAATGGGTAAAATCCGCACGCGCTGCGTATAACCCTTGAAGCAAGGCAAGCAGCATTTTTTGTTTAATGAATTTTTCTGCAGGTAATTTCCAGCATTATGCAACAATCGCACATTCGTAATTTCAGTATTATCGCCCACATTGACCACGGTAAGTCTACGCTGTCAGACCGTTTAATCCAGCACTGTGGAGGGCTAACAGATCGCGAAATGGCTGAGCAGGTCCTCGACTCTATGGACCTGGAAAAAGAGCGCGGTATTACTATCAAAGCGCAAAGCGTGACACTGAACTATGAAGCGCGTGATGGTGAAACTTATCAGCTGAACTTCATCGATACTCCTGGGCACGTCGACTTCACCTATGAAGTTTCTCGTTCACTTGCCGCCTGTGAAGGTGCGCTTTTGGTGGTTGATGCTGGTCAGGGCGTAGAAGCGCAAACATTGGCAAACTGCTATACCGCCATCGAGATGGATATGGAAGTAGTCCCGGTGTTAAATAAAATCGACCTGCCACAGGCCGAGCCAGACCGTGTCGCAGAAGAAATTGAAGATATTGTTGGTATCGATGCTCTTGACGCTGTGCGCTGCTCAGCGAAAACCGGTATCGGTATTGAAGATGTACTTGAAGTTATTGTAAATAAGATCCCACCGCCAGAGGGCGACCGCGAAGCGCCGCTTAAAGCACTTATTATCGATTCTTGGTTTGACAACTATCAGGGTGTTGTCTCGTTGGTACGCATTATGGAAGGACAGCTGACCAAAAAAGATAAGATTCAAATCATGTCGAACGGGCAGACACACCAAGTTGATAAAATTGGTGTATTTACGCCTAAGCCTCTGGATACAGGTGTATTGAGAGCAGGTGAAGTAGGCTTCATTATTGCCGGGATTAAAGATATTCAAGGTGCGCCGGTGGGCGACACCATTACATTGGCTCGCGATCCCGCTGATGCCATGTTACCCGGGTTTAAAAAGGTCAAGCCTCAGGTTTACGCCGGTATTTTCCCAATAAGCTCGGATGACTACGAAGATTTTCGTGACGCCCTCGCGAAGCTTAGCCTAAACGATGCATCGCTTTTTTATGAGCCAGAAAGCTCTGCGGCGCTCGGCTTTGGTTTCCGTATTGGATTCCTTGGCATGCTACACATGGAAATTATTCAAGAACGCTTAGAACGTGAGTATGACTTAGGCCTCATCACTACTGCGCCTACGGTAATCTACGAAGTAGAAACGACAAAAGGCGAAATACTTACCGTTGATAGTCCAGCAAAGCTGCCGCCGGTTAATGATATCGCTGAAATTCGAGAGCCTATGGTTGAAGCTAATATTCTTGTACCGCAAGAATATTTAGGTAACGTCATTACCCTTTGTATTGAAAAGCGCGGTATGCAAACCAACATGACATACCACGGTAAACAAGTAGCAGTAACTTACGAACTGCCTATGGCTGAAGTGGTACTTGATTTCTTTGACCGCTTAAAATCGACCAGCCGTGGCTTCGCGTCATTAGATTACAATTTCAAGCGCTTCCAGACATCAGACATGGTGCGTGTAGATATTCTTATCAACGGTGAGCGCGTAGACGCACTCGCAGTGATTACCCATAGAGAAAACTCTCAAGGCCGTGGACGTGAGTTAGTTGAAAAGCTTCGTGAGCTTATTCCACGTCAGATGTTCGATATCGCTATTCAAGCGGCTATTGGTAACCACATTGTTGCAAGAAGTACAGTAAAGCAGTTGCGTAAGAACGTTATCGCGAAGTGTTATGGCGGTGACGTAAGCCGCAAGAAGAAGCTACTTCAAAAGCAGAAAGAAGGTAAAAAGCGAATGAAGCAAGTGGGTAATGTTGAATTGCCACAAGATGCGTTCCTTGCAGTTCTTAAGGTAGGTAAATAATGGCAAATTACTTCTCTTTGATTTTGGTGGCACTCACCTTAATAACAGGATTAATCTGGCTAGTGGATAGCCTGGTGTTTGCGCCAAAGCGAAAAGCACGTTTACAGGCTGCGGCTACCGCAGAAGGAGCGGGCTATGGAGAAGACCCTCAACTGCCGTACTTAGTTGATACCTCACAACAGATTTTCCCTGTTATCGCGTTCGTTTTGGTATTGCGCTCATTTTTGTATGAACCGTTTCAAATCCCTTCAGGCTCAATGATGCCCACGCTATTGGTGGGTGACTTTATTTTGGTTGAAAAGTTTGCCTACGGCGTGAAAGACCCGGTTTTCAGAAGCAAGCTCATTGAAACCGGTGTGCCAGAACGCGGCGATGTAGTGGTTTTTAAATACCCTGAAGACCCGTCAATTGACTACATCAAGCGAGTAATTGGCCTACCAGGTGATACCGTGGTTTACCAAAATAAACAGGTTTATATCAAACCTAAATGCGAGTCTGGTAACAACTGTGCGAAACTTAAGGCAGTACCGCTTACGTTCCAAGAACGAGGTGAGTTTGTACAAGATATGGCGCAGTTAATGCGTTACACCGAAGATTTAGGCACAGTAGAACACGACATTTTACGCCACCCGGTGCGCGAGATATCACCGGTTAATTTTTACACTCAGCCGGGCACGCGGAGCAACGAGTGGATTGTGCCAGAAGGTCAATATTTCGTGCTGGGTGACAATCGCGACAATAGCCGTGACAGTCGTTTCTGGGGGTTTGTACCCGATGCGAATTTGGTCGGAAAAGCGGTAGCGATCTGGATTTCATTTGAATTTGAGCGTAACCCTGCAGATTTCTTACCGACGTGGGTGCCCACAGGTATTCGATTTGAGCGAGCAGGTGGCATTCATTAATGCAGGGAATTGATAAATATCGTCGTCTATATAAGGCGATAGGCTATACGTTTAACAATGAAGCTTTACTGGAGCAGGCGCTCACTCATCGAAGTGCGGCAAAGCAGCACAACGAACGTTTAGAATTTTTGGGCGATGCCATCCTAGGTATGATTGTTGGGGAAACCTTGTTCAAACGTTTTCCAGCGGTGCCTGAAGGAAAGCTTACCAGAATGCGTTCAACCTTGGTCAAAGGGGAAACGCTAGCGGAGTTAGCTAAAGAAGCGAGCGTGGGAGAGTTGCTGAACCTTGGTCCTGGCGAGCTTAAAAGTGGTGGGCACAGAAGAAGTTCTATCTTAGCTGATGCCGTTGAAGCTATTTTAGGGGCCATTTATCTCGACTCTGGTATGGATGAGGTCCGCAGCGTAATTGACAGACTGTGGGAAAGCCGCATCAACAAATTAGATCCTAACGCGCACCCTAAAGACAGTAAAACACGCCTTCAAGAATTTTTGCAAGGGCGTAAGCAATCGCTACCAACCTATGAGGTTCTGTCTATTTCAGGTAAAGATCACGCGCAAACATTTGAAGTAAGCTGCAAGGTAGAAAGCCTTTCTGAAGCAGTCGTGGCGTCTGGCAATAGCCGTCGTAAAGCAGAACAAGAAGCTGCTCGTTTAACATTGGAGAAGCTTGATGACAACGCATAATGAATCAGATTTGCCAGAAATGCCAGATATCCAAACACGCTGTGGTCTAGTTGCTATTGTTGGTCGCCCAAACGTGGGTAAATCAACCTTGCTTAATCGTTTGCTGGGCCAAAAAGTAAGTATTACTTCTCGCAAACCACAAACTACCCGACATCGTATCCTAGGCATTGACACTGACGGAGAGTATCAAGCGATATATGTTGATACGCCAGGGCTCCACCAAGACGAAAAACGCGCCATTAATCGCTATATGAATCGTGCGGCATCCAGTTCACTTGCCGAAGTTGGTCTTGTATTATTCGTCGTAGAAGGCGACCGTTTTACTGCCGACGATGAAATGGTGTTAAACAAAGTGAAGCAATCAAATCTTCCTTGCTATCTTATCGTAAATAAAATGGACAAGGTGGAAGATAAAGAAAACTTCATGCTCCATCTTAAAAAACTCGGCGAAAAGCACGGGTTTGAGCATATGATCCCGATTAGTGCAAAACAGAATAAAATGGTCGACGAAATAAGAGAGCTTGTTGCCAAATCTCTGCCAAAAAGCGAGTTCTTTTTTCCTGAAGACTACATCACCGACCGTTCTAGTCGCTTTATGGCGGCTGAAATAATCCGTGAAAAACTCATGCGGTTTACGGGCGACGAATTGCCATACTCAACTACCGTTGAGATAGAACAATTTAAGATGGCTGAAAATGGGGTGTACCGCATAAGTGGCCTTATTCTGGTTGAGCGTGAAACGCAAAAACGCATGATTATCGGAAAAGGCGGAAAGCATTTGAAAACCATTGGTGAGCATGCCCGTAAAGACATGGAAAACTTGTTTGACAACAAAGTGTTCCTAGAGCTCTGGGTTAAGGTTAAGCAAGGCTGGGCAGACGATGAACGTGCTTTGCGCTCGCTTGGTTACGGCGACGACAGCAACTTCTAGTTTAAGATTATACTGACTGTATAACGCTAGTCGATTGTAACTGGCGTTGGATTAGAACGTATAGTCAGTCAGCATTTTTGTTTAGCGGAATGGCTTTTGGCAACTACCTTAGTAAAATGCGCTGATGTGAGCATTTACACGGTTATTTACTTATTCGGTTTTAAAAGCACTCGCAGGCGTAATAACCTTTTTTCAGGAGCGGTATATGGCAATTTCAGATATGCGCAGGCAGTACTCAAAGGGCAGTTTGAGTGAGTCAGATATTACTTCAAATCCGTTTACCTTATTCGATAAATGGCTGAAAGATGCTATTGACGCTGGTATTCCCGATCCGACAGCAATGACGGTTGCTACTGTTGATGCAAGTGGTCAGCCCTCTCAACGTATTGTCCTTTTGAAAGATGTGAGCGAAAAAGGTTTTGTATTTTTCACAAATTTAGGTAGCCGCAAAGCACAAGAGTTATCGGCCAATCCGAAAGTATCATGCCATTTTCCATGGTTTTTTATGGAACGGCAGGTAAGAGTATGCGGAAGTGTCGAGAAGCTTTCTGTATCTGAAAACGCAGCGTACTTTTTCTCTCGGCCTAAAGACAGTCAGCTTGCCGCCTATGCTTCAAAACAAAGTAAGCCTATTGGCAGTAGAGAATTACTGCTTACCCAGTTCAAGCAGCTAAAAGATAAATTTGCCAATAAGGAGCTTCCTGTTCCCGATTTTTGGGGCGGCTTCAGAATTGTGCCTCACCAAATTGAATTCTGGCAGGGTGGGGAAGACAGGCTACACGATCGTTTTGAGTACAATAAAACTCAAGAAGGCACGTGGGCTACACAGCGTTTAATGCCATAAGCGAGAGGTGCGCAAGGCTTAAGCGCTATGAGGCTTACCTTGAGGTATTCATGTTATGATAGATAGTCACTGTCACCTAGATCTACTCGCCTCGCGTAAAAATCTAGAAGTGGTGTTGGATAGCGCTGTATCCAATGGTCTATCGAGGATAATGGCGCCAAGTGTTCATCCTGAATCTTGGCGTGAGCTTCAAAACATAGCAGATCAATATCGAAACATTCTCCCAATCGATAGTGCTCTTGGACTTCATCCTTATTTTCTTGACGCAAACGACGCTCTTCCGTCAGACAAGGTTATATCGCATCAACTATCTCTACTTGAAGAAGCAGCGTTAGCTCGTCATGCATCGGTAAAAGCTATTGGTGAAACAGGGGTTGATGGACACGTTGATACACCCGTAAAGCTGCAGCAGCAGGTTTTTAATGCTCACTTGGCTCTTGCCGAGCGAGAGTCCTTACCCGTTATCGTACATCACAGGAAGAGCCATCACTTACTGCTTGAATGCTTCAAGCAATCTAATTATCAAGGTAGTGGCGTAATTCATGCGTTTTCTGGCAGTGTAGAAGTAGCAAAAGGCTATATCGAGCGCGGTTTTTATTTAGGCATTGGTGGCACTATTACCTATGAACGGGCGAAGAAAACGCGCGAAACGTTGGGCTATTTGCTGGAGCACCACATTGACAAACTACTTCTTGAGACAGATGCGCCGGATATGCCAATGTGCGGACGTCAGGGAGAGCCCAACGAACCTGGTTATCTCACAGACGTGGTAGACGCGATAAGCAAACTCTATAGCGTAGAAAAAAGTGAGGTAATAGCAGCCACAACACGCAATTATTTTCGCTTATTTGGATAGCACTTATTTGAAGAACACTTATTCTCTGATTTTCACATGCTTCTTTTTAGATTCTATGACTTGGATAAACCAAGGTCTGGACTTGTAAAAAGCCCTTGTGAGATAAACGCCTAATAGCAGCGCGAGAAACACTAAAATACCTGCGATAAGTGCCAGCTGATATCGCAATGTGAGCGGGCTTTCCAATACGGCCTGAGTATCGATATGGATATTTACATAGCCTAGCAAGTTACCTTCTTTATCTGTAATCATACCAATGTAAGTAAGCGGCGTAACGCGCTGAGATTGGCTTAATTCAACCACGCTGTTTATTTTAGGTAAGGGGGCAATATAACGTCCGTCCTTATCAAAAACAGCCAAGGCCAATATATGCGGCTCATCAACCAACACTGAGGCAACGGCCTCTATATAGTCTCTTTGGTTTTGAGAAGCACCGACAAGAGACGCAGAATTAGCTAGATCTTCAGCAATAAATGCCGGCTGTAAAAGTTTTGCATATTGTCTTGCTATACTTTCACCAGAGTAGCGGGTTTGAACGGTCAACCAGTCGCTTTGATATTGCTGAAACAACAGTAGCAATACAACAATTAGCGCAAACACTGTGCTTACTATCAACGTGTGAAAAAGTCTTTTTAGCGCGGTATATAAAGAATGCGCATCATTTTTCTTGTAAGCTGCCGCCTTATTGAGCACGTCGTCCAATTCATCTTTCCATAAAGTCTTTGCGTTTGCCTAACAGTAGGGGAATTCTAAATAATTTAAAAGATGATATTTTATTACTTAGCCTAATTGGGTAGCATTAGGCCACCATTTGCTTACTATTGCGGTTTCTGTTTTCGCTATGAAAAACACGCTTTTCTCGACGCTCAATGACCAAGACCAGCACATTGCCTCTTCGCTTTCACAGATTGTCGGCTCTTCACACAACAGCACGACGTTTACCCACACACTAACTATTATAGGGCAAGCCGTTACGCCTTATTTAATAGAAGGCGTACTTAGTAAACTAAAAGACGTGTTTACCGCGACAAGTTTAGCTTTTCATCACCTACATCAGAGTTTGGGTGATGACGTCATCGAAATTCGCGGTACGCTCCCTAGCACCGAACATGAAAATATCAATATTAAGCCACTTTTAGGTGACGTGTCCTCTTCCTACAATCTAGATATAGGTCTACAAGCATCTCGTCCATCTCTTTCTATCCCAGGTTTGTTAGTAATGGATATGGACAGCACAGTGATTGCGATTGAGTGTATTGATGAAATAGCGAAACTGGCTGGTGTAGGAGAACAGGTTGCGGAAGTGACCGCGAAAGCCATGCGCGGAGAAATTGCGTTTAATGACAGTTTGACACACCGCGTAGCGTGTTTAGAAGGGGTGGCGGTTTCCCACCTTGATCAAATCCGCGATAGCATTCCAATTATGCCTGGGATCCAAAGCTTGCTGACCGAGCTTAAGAAAAATCATTGGAAACTCGCTATTGCATCAGGAGGATTCACATTTTTCGCAGACCATTTAAAGCAAAGGCTCGGTCTCGACTTTGCAATCTCGAATACGCTTGCCATTGAGAATGAAAAGCTAACGGGTAAAGTAGAAGGCGAAATCGTTAACGCTGACGTAAAAGCCAGGACGGTTAAGACCTTGGCTGAAAAGTGGGAAATTCCAATTTCTCAAACCGTCGCTATGGGTGACGGCGCTAACGATTTAGTCATGATGGCTGAATCAGCGTTAGGTGTGGCTTGCCACGGAAAGCCGCTGGTTAACGAAAAAGCGGATGTGGCTATACGCATTGGCAGTTTACACAGTCTGCTTTACTTCCTAGATAAATAGGGCGCTGGTGATTTTTTGCTGGTTTTGCGTTTTTGTTCTACAGAGCCAGCTGTAGGACAAAATAGCAAACTACGGGTCCTTCAGTTGGAACAACTAGCGAGCACACAGCAGTTAAATAAAATAGCAAGCGTGCCCTTAGGCATTGCTCAAAATAACCTGCTCAGGAGTTACGCTCTTTAAGGTTTTATTTGCGGTAATGTCTTCTCTTGAGAAGCCATATCTAATTAGCACTTCGTCTGTTACATCGACAAGGTGAGAGCAGGCAGCAAAACTCCATAGCTTTTTCTCTAGTTCACGAGCGCGATGCACGGCATACATGGTGACATAGTTAATTTCAGTTTGAAGCAAACTCATATCAGGTTTCCCCGTAGTCGTTAACATCACGTGAATCGCTATGAACTGGCCACGGGTCATAGCATCTCGTATAAATGCCCGACGCTGCTCGTTGCTTTCAAACTTATCAGAGTAGCGAGGAATTATTGCCATGCGAGGGTCTTTTTGGGATGCATCGAAGGAAATAAAAAGCTCCTGGCGTAGCGGCATATTTTCAAGCTTAACGGCTTTAATCCCACTTTGTACGAAAGGCGAGTCTTGTTTTCTATCTCTGAACAAAAACTCTAAATTAACTTTGCCTCGCTCGGCATATTGCGTGGTTAAATTTGTAACCCTCTCATCTTGCTTTCCAATTATGCAAGCCTGAGGTGTATAGCGAACGCCCTCTTTGCTCATCAAAAAAGATAGAGAAGTTGCATTTCTAGCGTTGATGCAGCGAAGAGCTTGACCAATACCTGGGACTATTTCTTCATCACTCTCAACTTTTAAACTGGCTTTGTTCTTTTTAATGAGTTCTTCAAAAAAAGCGCGAGCGGATTTTCCTTCGTCGCCGGGCATGGTTTTTAAATGCAAAATGTTCTTATCTACGTTGTGATAAATAACTTCATATTGCAGGTGCATTACGTCGAAAGAGCTAGCAATTTCTTGGAGGCGAGGGAAGGCCACTTCTACCTTACCTTCTAAGTTTCCTTTATATTCTTTGCTCAGCTCAATTCTTAAACCTAAACCGTGAACTGAAATATCTTCACTGACACCAGTGTGAACCGTATCTTCATCGTTAAAGCGAGCTTCAACTTGGGTTCTTAGTTGATATCGGCTTTCAATGCGTTGTTCTTCGTATTTAAACCGTACTATTTGAATATTAGATGGGGCGCGATTACGTGGATGACCGAAATGACGCAAATGAGTAAGATCGCTACGGTTAAACTTAAACTCATTGTAAGTTTCTTGACCGGTCACCGAAGTCACGTCCGTGATGTGAGCCAAATAACGTAAACTTTTAAGTTTTGACATCAATCTCGCCGAAGGCGGTGAGTTAAGTTTTTTAACTTTACTACCTACCGAATCCGGAATTGAAAGAGGAATATGAGCCTGTTCGGGATTCATGTCGGTCAGTGTAACTTTGAACACTCGCCAGCTCGCTTTCCTTGAGCCAAACCCCAGAAAAACGCGAAAAAGCATATCTTTTTGCATGAGCTCTTCAAAAGAGGCTGAGTAAAAATAAACTTTCTCGCTATGCAAATGGGTAAAGCTGAATATGAAAATTTCACGAGCTTCTTCAGACATGCTGAGAAGTCGAGCAAGGCGCTCTTGCGTTAAAAGAAAATTCAATCTGCAGACGCCTTCTTCATCTTGCCAGTACTGAACGGTTTCTCTATTCACTTCGTTGGCCATGGCAAAGCGTGGTATAAGCGAATTATTTATCGCATCTATGAATACAGGAAGCGTTGGACTGCGCGGAGAGAAAAATTGTTCACACGTTTTACTGGTGATCGCCTCAACGGTATTGTTCATATTCACTTTATATCGGCGTTTATTACCGTGAATAAAGCTTTCTAGAAATTTATCGAAAGCAGGGTTTGGAAGTTCTTTATCTCTTTGTAGCGCTAAATAGTTGATATCGTTTTTGGCTATTATTTTAACGAGCTTATAAGCAATGCCATTTTTCTTATCCATGGCAAACTCGTTTTCCAAACCTCTGAAATAGATAAAAAGCTTTTCGCCTGTTTTGAAAAACGCGTCTTTTGAAAGCTTTATTTGTAGCCCTTCAAGTGAAATATCAACACTCAAGCCTCGCATCGACTGATTTGCAGTGTTGAAAATTTCAACGGCCACAGCAAAGTTCATTCGCTCCGTGTTGCGCTGACTGTAATCTAGAAGATTGACGGTGGGGACTTTAAATTGTTCTAACACGGCAGAGCGTTTTTTGGCTGTAGGGTTATCTTTGTCTGCGATTTCCTGTGCTAACTCTTTTTCCCGCAACAATCGAAAGTTGTTTTCAGTATTCTGGACCGCCTCGTAAACGCCATAAGTGTAGCGACCAAACACGCGCAGTTGCTCTTCGAACTTATCGACAGCAAGATCATCCATGTAGTGGCTTCGACCTTCATGCACATACTTTCTGCACTTGCCATCTACATGCCCTCTCAAATCAATGGTGCGCATACATGGCTTTGCTAAACGCTTCACTTCCATTTTTACTAAAAAACGTTTTTCCTTGGGCACATCTGCGGCAATTTGAAGCAACACTTGGTTAAACTCAGGCTCGTTAACCATGGGCTTTAACTGTTCAATTATATCAGCGTATTGCTTTAAATCTTGACTCATGAAGGCGCAACTTTACTCTTAGTTTTCATTATTTTAGTTTTTATCGGCCAATCAGAAAAACACATTAACCCATAAAGTTATAATACTTTTGGCTAAAATCATGAGTATAGCTAGGGGTTAGGTTTCTGATTAATTCCCTTTTATAGCATGTTAGAATACTCTTTTTAGTCTTTGGATAATACTGGAATATGGCAAAACGTAAAACTGCTTATGTGTGTTCTGATTGCGGGGCAGAGTTTCCTAGATGGCAGGGACAATGTTCCGAGTGTAAAGAGTGGAACACAATAAGTGAGTTTGTGGTCGCAAGTGCGAAAAGTGTCGCTCGACAAACCACGTCTGGTTATGCAGGGCAAACCGCAGCTAAAATTGAAACCCTCAACGCAATTGACTTAGAGTCACTTCCGCGATTTTCTTCAACGTTTAAAGAACTCGATAGAGTACTCGGTGGCGGTATAGTTCCGGGAGCTGCTATGTTGATAGGTGGTTCGCCAGGTGCAGGTAAGAGCACGCTGCTTCTGCAAGTAATGTGTCAGATGGCCAAAAGCGAAACTGCGCTTTATGTCACAGGGGAAGAATCGCTTCAACAAGTTGCTATGCGGGCAAAGCGTTTAAACCTTCCTGATGACAAGTTGATGATGTTAGCTGAAACAAACGTTGAGACAATATGCGACTTAGCGTTGACGAAAAAACCTAAAATCATGGTTATCGACTCGATTCAGGTTATGCATGTTTCAGATGTCCAGTCTGCTCCGGGAAGCGTTTCGCAGGTAAGAGAAAGTGCTGCGTACTTAACGCGTTTTGCGAAACAAAATCACATTGCTATGTTTATTGTGGGTCATGTTACAAAGGATGGAAACTTAGCGGGTCCAAAGGTCCTTGAGCACTGCATCGATAGCTCCATGATGCTTGAAGGAGAAAGTGACGGGCGATATCGCACGTTGCGCAGTCACAAAAACCGTTTCGGAGCGGTCAATGAACTTGGTGTATTTGCTATGACCGAAAGGGGATTAAAGGAAGTCAGCAACCCATCTGCCATTTTCTTAAGCCGAGGTGATAACGAAACGCCCGGGTCTAGTGTGATGGTAATTTGGGAAGGTACGCGGCCTTTGCTGGTAGAAATACAAGCACTAGTAGATTACTCACAAATGTCTAACCCCAGGCGCATTGCGGTTGGTCTTGATCAGAACCGGCTTTCAATGCTGTTAGCTGTGTTGCATCGTCACGGCAATGTACAAATGAACGATCAAGATGTATTTGTTAACGTGGTTGGAGGCGTGCGTGTTTCGGAAACAAGCGCTGACTTAGCGCTATTGTTAGCTATGATTTCCAGCTTTAGAAACCGCTCATTACCTAAAGAACTGATCGTATTTGGAGAAGTGGGGTTGGCGGGTGAAATACGTCCCGTTCCTAATGGAACAGAGCGCATAGTAGAAGCAGCAAAGCATGGTTTTAAACGTGCAATTGTGCCAAAAGCAAACGCACCTAAACAGCCTATTAATGGTATGCAGGTTGTGCCGGTGGCACGACTGTCTGAAGCATTAGATGCGTTAGAGTAAAGTTATTCGCATGGCCTGAAATACTGACGTTCTAGAGCAAACAAGTTATTTTGTTTGGGTAAAGTGCGCTCAATAATATGCATACGAGGCTAACAATGATTTATAAGTCGTCTTTCAGTCTTGTTCATTACAGCCGCAAGCTAATGGGCGTCTTGATAAACCGCATTAACTAGCGCGTTTAAATCTTTTTCCTCAATACTCGCATCTTCGCTGTTTAAAGTAATGAGGCGGCGAAGAGCGCTAATACTCTCTACGTCCATACGCTCAACTTTGCAGCCAAGAGATACACGCTCTTTCCTGCTATCGGCATGGCGGTATAACTGTGAGATATAAAGGGTAATAACAGGGCTATCTTCGTTTGCCTGAAAAGTAGCGACGTAGGGGTCGTGGCTATCGAAAGGTAAGTTTAACAAGGCTGTTTCAGTCGCCTGAAGCTTGATGCCCTGAAGCGACACATCACTGACTATCACGTCGATACTCGTATCGTTATGTGTTAGCGTGCCGTTAACATCTAGTGATACACGTTGAAATTGGCGCTTATCTGTCATTACTTTCTCACTTGGCTTTTGTTTCCGTTGTCAGTATTGGCTAATTTGCGCGCCTTCGCAACGAATGCCACTAAATAAAAAAGGCCTAAATCACTGATTAAGGCCTTTCATATTATTGGGATATAGGTGAAACCTATCTCATTTTTCTATGGATTATTTCGCCATGCGCTTATATTTAAGGCGGTGTGGCTCAACAATATCCTGTCCGAATTCTTGCTTCAGCCAGCCTTCATAGTCTGAATAGTTACCTTCAAAGAAATTGATGTTGCCTTCATCACGATAATCCATAATGTGTGTAGCAACACGGTCAAGGAACCAACGGTCGTGCGAAATAACCATGGCACAGCCTGGGAATTCCAACAACGCATTTTCTAAGGCGCGAAGTGTTTCAACATCAAGGTCGTTGGTTGGCTCATCCAGTAGCAATACGTTACCGCCCGCTTTAAGCAGTTTCGCAAGGTGAACACGGTTACGCTCACCACCCGACAAGTCCTTGATAAATTTCTGCTGGTCAGTGCCTTTGAAGTTGAATCGGCTGCAATATGCGCGGCTATTTATTTCAAAGTTACCAATGCGAATGATATCTTGTTCGTCAGAAATTTCTTTCCATACGGTGTTGTTTTCGTTCATGTGGTCACGGAACTGTTCTACCGCAGCAATTTGAACAGTTTCACCTAAATCGATGGTTCCTGAATCTGGTTGCTCAGCACCAGTAAGCATTCTGAACAAGGTCGATTTACCCGCACCGTTAGGACCAACGATACCCACAATGGCACCCTTTGGTACTTTAAATGTCAGGTCGTCAATAAGTACGCGATCGCCATAAGACTTTTTAAGGTTGCTCACTTCAATAACCTTGTCACCTAAGCGCTCACCTGGTGGGATGAAAAGCTCGTTGGTTTCGTTACGCTTTTGGTAATCGCTGGTGGAGAGTTCTTCGAAGCGGGCCATACGGGCTTTACTTTTAGCATGACGACCTTTTGGATTTGAGCGCACCCACTCAAGCTCCTGCTTCATGCTCTTCATACGTGCAGTTTCAGTACGCTCTTCTTGTTCAAGTCGGTTTTCTTTCTGTTCCAACCATGAAGAGTAGTTACCTTCCCATGGAATACCTTCACCACGGTCAAGTTCTAAAATCCAACCCGCTACGTTATCAAGGAAGTATCTATCGTGGGTAATGGCTACCACAGTACCTTCGTAATCGTGAAGGAAGCGTTCTAGCCACGCAACCGACTCTGCATCCAAGTGGTTGGTAGGTTCGTCAAGAAGCAGCATCTCAGGCTTTTCTAAAAGCAGGCGACATAGCGCTACACGACGCCTTTCACCACCAGAGAGCTTACTTACATCAGCATCCCACGGCGGAAGGCGTAGGGCATCTGCTGCTCGCTCTAGTGCATTTTCCAAGTTATGTCCGTCTTTGGCTTGAATGATGGCTTCTAGCTCGCCTTGCTCTTTCGCAAGGGCGTCGAAATCGGCATCCGCTTCTGCATATGCAGCGTACACTTCGTCAAGGCGAGTGAGCGCGTGCTTAACATCAGCAACGGCCTCTTCAATATTGCCGCGAACATCTTTTGTTTCATCAAGCTGCGGTTCTTGAGGAAGGTAGCCTACCTTAAGTCCAGGTTGAGGACGCGCTTCACCTTCAATATCAGTATCGATACCGGCCATTATACGAAGCAAGGTTGACTTACCTGCGCCGTTTAGACCTAGCACACCAATTTTGGCGCCAGGGAAGAAGCTAAGTGAAATGTTTTTAAGAATGTGTCTGTTTGGTGGGACGATTTTGCCCACTCGGTGCATACTGTAAACGTATTGAGCCATGCTTATCCTCGCTGAAAAAGCGGTGAAAAATAAAAATTTCTAAGGCGTGTTGAACTGCAATGCACGAAAATCGGCAATAAAGTTCAACACGTCCTAACTGGTGGCATATTCTACTCGTAACAGGGTAGTTTGTGCTAGTGACTTACACAAAGGTAGTTCGTGCCTGTGGAAATTTTGAGCGCTTGGGGTAAAAAGGTGAATTTATCCATCGGTCGATGAGACGATTTAATGTAAACTTAGCGTTATAAATCGAGAAGAGTTGATCCGTTGCCTGCGTGATAATCAATCGCAAAAACCTTCAGAATCAACACTCGATACCATCAAACATCCGAACAGGTAATAAAGATGACCGCCATGAATAAACGCACATACAGTTTGGACGAATTAGCTAAACATGTTGGTGGGGAAGTGCAGGGTGATGGAACTATCACGATTTCTGCAGTGGGCACGCTATCTGGTGCGGCTTCGCATCAAATTTCGTTTCTTACAAACCCTAAATATAAGCCGCAGTTAAAAGACACAAAAGCCGGTGCGGTAATTCTGCACGAAAGTTTAAAGGGTGATAGCCCTGTTCCTGCGTTAGTTGTGGGTAACCCACATGCTGCATTTGCACTTATAGCTCAGTTATTTGATACCACGCCATCAGTAGCCACTGGTATCTCAGAGTCAGCGGTAATCGCTCCTTCTGCTCGAATCGGTAGTGACGTGTCTCTTGGACACAACGTCATTGTTGAAGAGAATGTCGTTTTAGGTGATCGTGTAACTGTTGGTGCCAATACCGTTATCCGCAGAGGCACGCACATTGGTGAAGACTGTATTATTCATCCTAATGTGACCATCTATCACGATGTGGTCATCGGTAAGCGCGTGACTATCCATAGCCAAACAGTTATTGGCGCGGCTGGCTTCGGCTATGCAAACGATAAAGGGGTCTGGATCCCAATTCCACAGACTGGTTCGGTTCGCATTGGCGACGACAGTCAGATTGGCGCAAGCAGCAGCATTGACCGCGGCGCCATGGAAGATACGATTTTAGGCACTAACGTTATTATCGATAACCAAGTACAAATTGGCCACAACTGTATTATTGGTGATCACTCATGCATTTGCGGCGCTACAGGTATTGCTGGTAGCTGTCATATCGGCAAGCACGTTATTATTGGCGGTGGAGTGGGCATAAATGGCCACATTAGCATTTGCGACAACGTTCAAGTGACGGGTTACACAATGATAGTTCAAGATATTACCGAGCCAGGTGTATATTCGTCGGGGCAGCCAGCTCAAACCAACCGGGACTGGCGCAAAAATACAGTTCGCCTTGCTAAAATTGGTAGTTTATTCGACCGTGTTAAAGCCCTCGAAAAACAGGTCTGATCTCGCTCAAGCGCAGGTTTTACGTTAAACCTGCGCCATTTATATTAATTTGGTCATAAAGCGGTATACAAGCAACTCAAAATGACTAGAATATGGCTCGAATTTGAGCAATCAGTGCGTAACGCCGTATAAAAACCGCAGTTAAGGAGCCCCCATGTTTTCTCGCGAAATGAATATAGCTGACTTCGATCCTGAATTAGCCAATGCCATGGCTAAAGAAGTTGAGCGTCAAGAACATCACATCGAACTCATTGCCTCTGAGAACTATTGTAGCCCACGTGTAATGGAAGCTCAGGGTTCTCAGCTTACGAATAAGTATGCTGAAGGCTACCCTGGTAAGCGTTATTACGGTGGTTGTGAGCACGTAGACGTTGTTGAACAACTTGCTATCGACCGTGCAAAGGCACTATTTGGTGCGGACTACGCGAACGTTCAACCGCACGCTGGTTCACAAGCTAACTCTGCCGTTTTCATGGCATTACTTGACGCAGGCGATACAGTTCTTGGTATGAGCCTTTCTGAAGGTGGTCACCTTACTCATGGTTCACACGTAAACTTTTCTGGTAAAACATACAACGCTGTACAGTATGGTCTGAACAAAGAAACCGGCGAAATTGACTACGCACAAGTTGAAGCTCTAGCAAAGGAACACAAACCAAAGATGATTATCGGCGGTTTCTCTGCGTATTCAGGTATTGTTGACTGGGCAAAATTCCGCGAAATCGCAGATAGCGTAGGTGCTTATTTGCTTGTAGATATGGCGCACGTTGCTGGTCTTGTGGCTGCTGGTGTTTATCCAAACCCACTTCCTCACGCACACGTAGTAACGACGACAACTCACAAAACCCTTGCGGGTCCGCGTAGTGGTCTAATCCTATCTTCATGTGGCGACGAAGCGATTTACAAAAAGCTTAATAGCTCGGTATTCCCGGGTAACCAAGGCGGCCCGCTTTGTCACGTGATTGCAGCTAAAGCAGTAGCTTTCAAAGAAGCATTACAGCCAGAATTTAAAGTGTATCAGCAACAGGTAGTGGCTAACGCGAAAGCGATGGTTGCTGTTATGCAAGAGCGCGGTTACAAAATCGTTTCTGGCGGAACAGACAATCACTTGTTCCTACTAGATCTTATTGACAAAGACATTACTGGTAAAGATGCCGATGCAGCACTAGGTGCAGCGAACATCACAGTGAACAAAAACTCAGTGCCAAACGATCCACGTTCACCATTTGTAACCAGTGGTCTTCGTATCGGCAGCCCGGCCATAACGCGTCGTGGTTTCAAAGAAGAGCAAGCTCAGCAAGTTGCAACATGGATTTGCGACATTCTAGATAACATGGGTGACGAATCTGTTATCAAACGTGTTCAAGAAGAAGTGGTTGCACTTTGCGCACAGTTCCCTGTTTATAAATAAATAGGTTTGTGTTTTATTGCGTACTTTGGTACTAATGCTGGACTATCTAGTCTAGATTAAGTTTTACGCGCCTAAGTACGCAATAATTAAGGATTATTCATGTTTTGCCCTTTTTGTTCAGAACAAGAAACAAAAGTTATTGATTCTCGTTTGGTTGCAGAGGGGCAACAAGTGCGAAGACGCCGTGAATGCATGGTGTGTCATGAGCGCTTCACCACCTTTGAAAGTGCAGAGCTTGTGATGCCCCGCGTTATAAAACGCGATGGCTCTCGCGAACCCTTCAACGAAGATAAACTTCGTGCAGGCTTGCAACGCGCGTTAGAAAAACGCCCTGTTAGCACAGAAAAAGTTGAACAATGTATTCTTTCACTCAAATCTCAGCTTCGCGCAACCGGCGAGAGGGAGGTGAGCAGTGAATTGCTTGGCAACTTAATTATGAAAGCCCTCAAAGAACTCGACAAAGTTGCCTATGTTCGGTTCGCCTCAGTTTATCGTTCCTTCGAAGACATTCGTGAATTTGGAGAAGAGATTGCACGCTTAGGGGATTAGGGTCAGTAAACCTTAAACACTTAGGGCTACAACAGGAATCCAAGTGAACCACGCTACGGTTAAAAATGACTATTTTTGGATGGCAAAAGCCATTCAACTTGCCCAAAAAGGGCGTTTCACCACCTCACCTAATCCTCGTGTTGGCTGTGTGGTTGTTGATGAAAACAATCAACTGCTCGGTCAGGGGTATCATGTCCAAGCGGGCACGCCCCATGCCGAAGTTCATGCACTCAGACAAGCTTCAAATGCTCGTGGCAACGGCGCTAAAGGTGCTACAGCATACGTAACCCTGGAGCCTTGCAGCCATTTTGGCCGCACGCCCCCCTGCGCTAGCGCGCTCATTGAAGCGCAGGTAGCACGCGTTGTAGTGGCAATGACAGATCCTAATCCAAATGTATGTGGTAATGGCATAAACATGCTGCAAGCCGCAGGTATCGAAGTCGTCAGTGATGTGATGGCCGCCGAAGCCGCTGCGCTTAATCCCGGATTCACCAAACGCATGCTTACGGGTAAACCTTTTGTAAGGGTTAAATTAGGTATAAGCCTTGACGGTAAAATTGCGCTTCAAAATGGGGTGAGCCAATGGATAACTGGGCCTGAAGCAAGACGTGATGTGCAGCGCTATCGCGCGCAAAGCTGCGCAGTGTTAACGGGTTCAGGTACTGTTGCGGCGGATAATCCCAGTCTTTTGGTGAGGGAACAAGAGGCAAAGCTCGAAAATTATCCCCTTGAGCATATTCGCCAACCTGCTCGCATCGTTGTGGATAGTCAGAGCAAACTAAACCGCGATTTTAATTTATTTAACGACGGTCACGCTACCTTTACTGCAACGTTACAGGCCCACCCTGATACTTCAGTTGGTCACTACATTCAAGTTGATGAAAAAGATGGCAAGGTCGACTTACATGGGTTGATGTCAGCGCTAGGTGATAAACAGTATAATGAGGTATGGGTAGAGGCAGGCCCTGGTCTTGCCGGAGCCCTATTGCAAGAAGGCCTTGTGGATGAGCTTATTTGCTATCAAGCACCCAAGCTATTAGGCGATAAAGGCGTGAGTATGGTCAATTTGCCAGCGTTCACCGCTTTAAATCAATCTATTTCACTCTCTCTTATTGAAAACCGTCAGGTGGGTAACGATATTAAGCTTATCTTTCGTCCTGATGTTAGCAACACCTGTCGTTAAAGCGACTAAAGAGGAACTTTATGTTTACTGGAATTATTCAAGCGTTAGGTACAATTAAAAAGCTTGATAACCGTGGCAACGATATTCGACTTACCGTTTCATCGCCTACGCTTGATATGTCTGATGTCGCTTTAGGCGATAGCATTGCGACCAATGGTGTTTGTTTGACAGTGACAGACATGGGGGCAGACTATTATTGCGCCGATGTTTCTGCTGAGACTATTAAGTTAACAGGGTTTGCACACTACAGTGCAGGGTCTACCGTGAATCTTGAAAAAGCGATGCGTCCCAGCGATCGTCTAGGTGGACACATTGTTTCTGGTCATGTTGATGGTGTGGGCCAAGTAACTCAGATTATTAAACATAAAGACTATGTAGAATTTTGGGTGAAAGCACCTGATGCGCTGGCTAAATATATTGCCCACAAGGGAAGTATCACCGTTGATGGCATAAGCTTAACGGTGAACGAAGTGAATGGTGCAGAGTTTATGCTTTGGATTATTCCCCACACGTTGCAAGAAACAATTATGGGAAGCTATAAAGTAGGCACTGCGGTGAATTTAGAGGTTGATGTTATTGCGCGCTATTTAGAGCGATTGATGCTTGGCGATAAAGCCGCTGAGCCGACAAGCAAGGGCATTGACATGGCATTTCTTGCCGAGAACGGATTTTTAAAAAAATAACCCTACAAGAAGCACACAATATGGCATTTAACACTACACAAGAAATAATTGAAGACATTCGTCAGGGTAAAATGGTTATCCTGATGGATGATGAAGACAGGGAAAACGAAGGCGACCTCATTATGGCGGCAGAGCACGTGACACCTGAAGCTATAAATTTCATGGTGACCCACGCTCGCGGTTTGGTTTGTTTACCAATGACGCAAGAGCGCTGTCGCACGCTTAATCTTCCGCTAATGGTGGATAAAAACGAAGCGCAGTTTTCAACCAACTTTACCGTATCCATTGAAGCGGCAACTGGCGTTACAACAGGTATATCGGCTGCCGATAGAGCAACAACCATAAAAGCTGCTGTTGCGAAAGACGCGAAAGCGACAGACATTGTACAACCTGGTCATATCTTTCCGCTAATTGCAAAAGATGGTGGTGTTTTAAACCGAGCTGGTCACACTGAAGCGGGTGTAGATTTACCGCGCCTTGCTGGTTTAGAGCCAGCTGGGGTTATTGTTGAGATTCTTAATGAAGATGGCACCATGGCGCGCCGTCCAGAATTAGAGAAGTTTGCTGCCAAGCATAATCTAAAAATAGGCACCATTGCAGATCTTATTGAATACCGTAACCTTAATGAAACGACTATTCAAAAAGTAGCTCAGTGTAATATGCCCACAGAATACGGCGATTTTGAGCTTCATACATTTAAAGATAGCATCGACAATCAGCTCCACTTCGCTCTTAAAAAAGGCGATATCAAAGAAAACGAGCCTACGCTTGTCCGTGTACACCTTCACAATACGTTTAGTGATCTTCTCGGCTCTACTCGCGGTATTCATCGCTCGATGACACTAGCCGATGGTATGCGAAAAATCTCAGAAGATGGCGGTGTGTTGGTGCTGTTAGGTAAGGAAGAGCACATAGAAAGCCAGGTACGTCGGTTTGCCGCAGAAGACAGAGGTGAACGTCCAACGGGAGCTGACTGGCAGGGCTCGTCACGCACTATCGGTGTAGGTAGTCAAATTCTTGCGTCTATGGGCGTGCACAAAATGCGCTTGCTTAGTAAGCCAATTAAATATCACGCACTTTCAGGTTACGGCCTTGAAGTAGTGGAGTACGTTCACGATTAGTGCTTAGCTGTAGGGCGGAGTAAAAGTGGAGAAGGTTTGCGACGAGCATTTCCTTCCCGCATTGAGTCAAGCTAACGTACCAGCTTATGAATAGTTGAAGTTACAGAAACAATCGATTTAGTTTGGGCGCAGTTGTGGTATACTTCGCGCCGTTTTTTCTCGAGGAATTAAACCATGCAGGTAATTGAAGGTAATATCAGAGCAACCGGTAAAAAGTTTGCTATTGTTGTAGCTCGCTTTAATAGCTTTGTTGTAGAAAGCTTACTGGAAGGTGCTTTAGACACGCTAGAGCGTCACGGTGAAGTAAATGAAGATGACATCACAGTGGTTCGCGTGCCTGGTGCCTACGAGTTACCTGTAGTAGCTAAGAAATTAGCTGAGAAAAAGTCATTTGACGCTATCATTGCACTAGGTGCAGTTATTCGTGGTGGTACGCCCCACTTTGATTTTGTCGCAGGGGAGAGCAATAAAGGCCTTGCACAAGTATCACTTGAATACGGTATTCCAGTTTCATTTGGCGTAATCACCACAGATTCAATTGAACAAGCTATCGAACGTTCAGGTACTAAAGCGGGTAACAAAGGTGCAGAAGCTGCATTGGGCGCGCTTGAAATGGTTAACGTTATCGATGCTGTTGAAAAGCTTTAAGGTAAAAATTAAGTGAAAGTTTCAGCTCGTCGTAAAGCCCGTGAATTAGCCCTGCAAGGGATATATTCATGGCAAATGAGTCACAACGATATTCAGCAAGTTGAACTGGCGCTAGCCACCAGTAACGACATGCAAAAGGTGGATATGGCATACTTTCAAGCGTTGTTACGAGGCGTTGCACATAACGCGAGTAAGCTTGATACTACCATTAAACCGTATCTTGGTCGTCTGCCTGAAGAGTTGGACCCAATAGAAAAAGCGATCTTGCGCATTGCGACGCTGGAACTGACTGAGCGCATTGATGTCCCTTATCGCGTAATTATTAATGAAGCGATTGAGCTTGCTAAAGCATTTGGTGCTGAAGAAAGCCACAAATTCATTAATGGTGCACTAGATAAAGCAGTGCGCACGTTGCGTAAAGACGAGCGCGACTAACCTTACCGTGGCGGCATGGATTGCCGCTAAAGGGTTTAAAAAATACTGTGAAAGAATTTGATCTTATCGGCCGCTATTTTTCAAACAGTGGCCATCGACGTAAAGACGTTGTTATTGGTATAGGCGATGACTGTGCTGTAACAACGGTTCCTGAAAATCAACAGCTAGCCGTTACCACTGATACTCTTGTTGCAGGTGTGCATTTCTTAGAAGATGCGCCAGCGAAATCTGTGGCATACAAAACAGTGGCCGTTAACTTAAGTGACCTTGCTGCGATGGGCGCTGAGCCTGCGTGGATTAGCCTGTCGCTATCGCTTCCAGAAGTTGACGAGCCGTGGCTTGACGACTTTGTTTCAGGCCTATATGAGCTTACTCAATACTATTCAGTACAGCTCATTGGTGGAGACACGGTGAAAGGGCCAATGGCCATGACGATTACCGCACAAGGTTTTATACCGCCAGGTTCTGAACTAACCCGAAGTGGAGCTAAGCCAGGGGACTGGGTATATGTTACCGGTACTTTAGGAGACGCTGGCGCGGGCTTAGATATCCTCCAAAATAAACTTAACGTAAGTGGTGAAGCCAAAGACGTGTTAGTGAACCGTCATTACTTTCCGACACCGCGCGTTGCAGTTGGTACCGCTATTCGCCGTATTGCTACCTCATGTATCGATATATCTGATGGTTTAATTTCAGATTTGAACCACATTCTTAAAGCGTCCAACTGCGGTGCCACTGTGCATGTTGAGCGTTTACCTCTTTCTCGTGCTCTAACAAGCGCTGTGTCGCCAGAGCAGGCAATAGAATACGCATTGTCTGCTGGTGATGACTATGAGCTTATTTTCACCGTTAGTGAAGAGCAGCGAGGTAGCCTTGAAACCTCTTTAGCGAGCACTAATGTAAAAGCGACATGCATTGGCCAGCTGACAGGCCACAGCGGTACACTTTCATTGTTGAAAGATAATGAGAAATACACGCCAGTTACGTCTTCTGGTTACGAGCATAGCTTTTAATTGAAAGCGTTAACAAAGATATAAGATAGAGGACGTTACATGCAGGCTGAGTTTCGCGCTAGAGTAAGTATGAAAAAACCAACCCATTTTCTCGCGTTAGGGTTCGGTAGTGGCTTAATTCCATTCATGCCGGGCACATTTGGCTCACTGGCCGCAGTGCCATTGCTTATAGCGTGTAGCCAAATTTCTATAGTTTCCTTTATTGCGCTCACTCTGATATTTTCAGTGGTAGGTATTTACCTTTGCGGCAAAACCGCAGATGACATGCAGGTTCACGATCACGGCTCCATTGTATGGGACGAAATTGCAGGTATGTTCGTGACCTTTCTTTTTGTACCCATCAGCGCCTCTTCATTGCTCGTTGGGTTTGTACTATTCAGGCTTTTTGATATTTTAAAGCCCTGGCCAATTGGTGTCATCGATAAGCGTTTGCACGGTGGTACAGGTATTATGCTTGACGATCTACTAGCGGGGGCTATGGCCTGTGGCTGTTTGCATTTGCTTATGGTGTTTTGGCCAGCGGCGCTGGCATTGTTTTAGTACAACGGTTGGCTTACCAACCTAACCTTTTAAATTGAAAAGCCCGCAATACATGCGGGCTTTTCTATGTTTAAACGACGATGCCTTAGTCAAGATGCATTAGTCACATTACAAGACAAAGTTAGCTCGCAACGGATTAAACGAATGTTTTGAGAGCCACTAACGTTTGGTGAGGCTGGTGGCCGCAGCAATAATACCTTCAGCATCTAAGCCGTGCTCTTTGTACATTTCCTGCTGAGTGCCTTGTAATATAAAGCTATCAGGCAGACCCAACATCTTCACTGCCTTAAGAACACCATTTTGCTGCAAGTGTTCAAGCACCGCACTGCCAGCACCACCCATAATACAACCGTCTTCTAGCGTGATAAGCGCGATGTGTTCACTGGCTGCTTTTAATACCGCGTCGCCGTCTAACGGCTTAATGAAACGCATGTCAATAACGGTAGCGTCAATCGCCTCTGCAGCTTCAAGCGCGTAGGGCAGTAGGCAGCCAAAGTTTAAAATGGCGATACTTTCAGACTTGCCTTTTGATGATTCTCGACACGTACGAGATTTACCAATCTCAAGCTCTTTCATGGCTTCGTCAGGCGTGACTCCCATGCCAGCACCACGAGGGTAACGAACAGCGGCCGGCTTTTGTAGCTTATGGCCAGTGTAAAGCATTTGGCGGCATTCATTTTCATCAGAAGGTGCCATAACTACCATATTTGGAATACAGCGAAGGAAAGCGATATCAAACGCCCCTTGGTGAGTTGGGCCATCTGCGCCCACTATGCCGGCTCTGTCTATCGCAAATAACACCGGTAAGTCTTGTATAGCTACATCATGAATGAGCTGATCATAGGCACGCTGCAAAAATGAAGAATAGATCGCGACAACCGCATTCATACCGTCTTTAGCGAGCCCTGCGCCGAAGGTTACGGCATGCTGCTCAGCAATGGCTACATCGAAGTATTGCTCAGGGAAGCGCTGAGAAAATTCTACCATCCCTGACCCTTCTCGCATGGCAGGGGTGACTGCCATGAGTTTTGGATCTTGTTCTGCCATATCACACAACCACTGACCGAAAATGGCCGAGTAAGTGGGGGCAGAGGGTTTAGATTTAGGCAGTGCATTGTCCGCTGGGTTGAACTTCGGTACTGCATGAAATTTGATAGGATCTTCTTCGGCTACCGCGTAACCCTTCCCTTTTTTGGTCACAACATGTAATAACTGAGGACCCTCAAACTTACGCATGTTGCGAAGGGTATCAACCACTGCATTTACGTCATGGCCATCAATCGGGCCAATATAATTAAATCCAAGCTCTTCAAAGATAGTGCCGGGTACAACCATCCCTTTTAGGTGCTCTTCTGCTCGGCTTGCAAATTCTTTGATAGGAGGAACGTTACTTAGCAGTTTTTTGCCGCCGTCACGTATAGAGTTAAAAAAATTACCTGTTAGCAAGCGTGCCAGGTGACTGTTGAGGGCGCCTACGTTTTCAGATATCGACATTTCGTTGTCGTTAAGTACAACAACCATGTCTTTTTTTATATCGCCCGCGTGATTAAGTGCTTCAAACGCCATACCAGCAGTCATCGCACCGTCGCCAATGACAGCAACTACCTTGCGATCCTTACTTTCTTTTTCTGCCGCCACAGCCATTCCTAGCGCTGCGCTTATCGACGTCGAAGAATGACCGACAGCGAAAGTATCGTACTCACTTTCAGGTGGCCACGGAAATGGATGGAGACCATTTTTTTGACGAATGGTGCTCATGCGCTCTGCGCGACCCGTAAGGATTTTGTGAGGATAGGCTTGATGGCCGACATCCCACAACAGTCGGTCGAATGGAGTGTTGTAAACGTAGTGAAGTGCTACCGTAAGCTCTACTGTTCCCAACCCAGAGGCAAAGTGACCGCTGGTTTGACTCACACTGTTGAGTAAGTACTCACGTAACTCATCGGCAAGTTCGCGTAATTTTTCTTGGGGCAGTTGCCTCAACTTGTCAGGTGTTTGCGCGAGCGCAAGCGTTGGGTAATGTTGGAGATCTAAACTCATGTACTTATTATCTTTTTCAACATGGCGCGTGGCTAATGGTCGCGTTTCACCAAAAGCTCGCTAAACGCAATTAAACTGTCAGTATTGTAGGGTAAACGCGCCAATGCTTGAAGTGCATTATCGTGAAGCTTTGCTAATTCTCTCTTGGCACCTTCCATGCCAAGCTTAGCTGGAAAGGTATTTTTCCCAAGTGCTTCGTCAGAACCTGCGGGTTTCCCTAATTTTTCGCTACTGCCCACAACATCTAAAATGTCGTCTTGTACTTGAAAGGCTAAGCCAATATCCGCTGCATATGCCATTAAGTCAATTTTAGTCTGAGGTAAAAGACCCTCACTAACGATGGCTACCATTTCTACGCAGGCTTGCAATAGGGCACCTGTTTTCAACTTATGAAGCGCTTTTAGCTCGTCTATTGAGATAGTTTTACCCGTGCTCGCTAGGTCGATGGCTTGGCCGCCACACATTCCAACATAGCCCGTACTTTTAGCTAACACAGATAGTAACTGGCTTCGTTTCGATTCTGCGAAAGAGCTCAAAGGCGCGTCGGCTAATACGGTAAATGCAAGTGCTTGTAATGCATCACCTGCTAGAATGGCAGTTGCTTCATCAAATGCGATATGGCAGGTAGGCTTGCCGCGGCGCAAGTCATCATCATCCATTGCCGGTAGGTCGTCATGTACCAGCGAATAAGCGTGCACGCACTCAATAGCCATACTAATGGCCATTTGGTCTTTTTTGGGGACGTCTAGCGTATTACCCACTACCTGAACGAGCAATGGACGCATGCGTTTACCGCCTGCAAGTAGCGCGTGACGCATGGCGTCTTTAAGGCGCGGCGCGTAATCCGGTAAATCATCAATTAGTTTAAGAAGAGATGCATCAGTTTGCTGTTTGACTTGCTGATGCAAAGCAGAAAAATTCATAGATTGCCTGTAATGTAAAAATGAACCTCTTAAGGGTGTTCACTTTCAGGTAGAGATTGAAGTGTTTCTTCGCCTTGTTCGTTAAGCAATATTTTTACTTTTTGCTCAGCGTTTTCAAGGGATTGCTGGCCTTGGCGAGAGAGTGCAATACCGCGTTCAAATTTTTCTAGCGCTTTATTTAACGGTAAATCACCGTTTTCCATTTCGTTAACGATAGCTTCTAATTCCGATAACGTTTCTTCGAAAGACGCTGATGGTTTTTCCGTCGTCATAAAAACACTCAATATAAAGGCTAAAATACGTATACCGCGCACATTAACCGAGGGTTGCACGAGGGTCAAATGGTTTGTCTGTATATCGCTAATAACATCATCGTATCGCTTTTTTTTCATTCAAGTCAAAAATCAGCATAGTGTTAAATTGTGCTATATTCGATGCTATCTTAGTAACCATAATTCCAGCCTCAAATAATAGCGCGTCGCGCTTTAATGCGAATAAAATGGTTTCCGAGTAAATAAAAAGGTAGGAAAGCGAGATAAAGCGTTATGCTCTAATTATAAAAATTAATAAATGTGATATTTTTCAACAATGTTGTTTTAGTATTTCTGTCTATTGCCGATAGAATGTCTGTAGATTAACAGCACTGACTGCGTTTAAATGGGGAAGAGTGAGTGGATTTAGCAACCGTCATAGGTATGTTGGGCGCCATTGGTTTCATAGTTATGGCTATGATCCTGGGCGGCAGCTTGAGCATGTTCATCGACGTGCAATCAATACTTATCGTATTTGGGGGCACCTTATTTGTCATTTTATCACAATTTACGTTAGGCCAGTTTTTTGGTGCGGGTAAGATTGCTGGTAAGGCATTCATGTTTAAAATTGAATCGCCCGAAGAACTTATTGAGAAGATTGTCGAAATGGCAGATGCTGCGCGTAAAGGCGGGTTTCTGGCGTTAGAAGAAGCAGAGATCTCAAACGAGTTCATGCAAAAAGGCGTTGATATGCTCGTAGACGGCCATGATATTGAGGTAGTCAGAGAAACCCTTTCCAAAGATATTTCCATGACATCAGAGCGCCACGATTTCGGAGCCTCGTTCTTTAAAGGTATGGGTGACATCGCTCCCGCGATGGGGATGATCGGTACGTTAATCGGGCTGGTAGCCATGCTTTCTAACATGGATGATCCGAAAGCCATCGGCCCTGCAATGGCGGTTGCACTACTTACTACTCTCTACGGTGCATTCTTCGCTAACGTTATCTGTCTGCCGATTGCTTTTAAACTATCCGTTCGTGCCGGTGAGGAAAAACTCAATCAAAGCTTGGTGCTAGATGGCATTGTTGGTATTGCCGATGGCCAAAATCCCCGTGTAATTGAGGGGGTGTTGAAAAACTATCTTGCAGCGAGTAAACGCGGAAGCGCAGAGGAAGAGTAATGGCTGAAGAAGAATGCCCAAAATGCCCCCCAGAGGGGCTGCCAGCTTGGATGGGGACCTTCGCCGACTTAATGTCGCTGCTGATGTGCTTTTTTGTACTTTTACTTTCGTTTTCTGAAATGGATGTACTTAAGTTCAAACAAATCGCGGGCTCAATGAAGTTCGCTTTTGGTGTTCAAAATAAAATTGAAGTTAAAGATATTCCCAAAGGTACTAGCGTTATCGCAATGGAGTTTCGCCCGGGTAAGCCTGATCCGACCCCTATCGAATCGATTCAGCAGCAGACCAACGAGATGACGCAGCAAATGCTGGAATTTCAGGCTGGTAATGAAGACTCAGCCGGTGGGCGGCAAAAGCAGCGCGGTGAGCAGCGAGGTGGTCAATCACAACAGACTGCGACAGAATCGTCTTCTTCCGCAGAGCAAAGCACTGACCAGTCACAAATGGCTGAGTTAATGAAGAAAGTGGCGCAGCAGCTCGAAAAGCAAATTCTAGATGGTTCGGTAGAGATGGAGTCGTTAGGGCAGCAGCTAACTATTCGTATACGTGAAAACGGCTCGTTTTCAGCAGGGTCTGCTTTTTTACAGCCTCAGTTTCAGCCTGTATTGAGAAAAATAGGTTCACTTTTAGCTGATGTTCCGGGAGAAATTGAAATTTCAGGTCACAGCGATGGTCAGCATATCGCTAACGAACTTTATCGTTCGAACTGGGACTTGTCTTCACAGCGTGCGGTAGCTGTAGCGGAAGCGATGCGTACAGCACCAGGCTTTGATGAAAGTCGCATGTCTGTGGTAGGTAAAGCAGATACGGTTCCTATTGTCGAGAATGCAACGACATCTAGTGATAGGGCGAAGAACCGCCGTGTGGAGATTAATATTAATCAGGGTAAGCCGATGATATCCAAACCTATTTCTGTGGTAGACGATTAACTGACAAGCATACAAAAACGGCGCTATTAGAGCGCCGTTTTTTATTCAACCCATTGGTACCACTTAACGATTAACACTATACTCGCGCGAGCTCTTGTCGATAGTGGGGTTTAGAAATAACCAGCTGTACGGTACTGATGGTTCTTTCTAAAAAGCCACCTTCACAATATTTTAAATAGTAAGTCCACATACGCATGAATCGCTCGTCATATCCGTCGTTTAGCAATTCATCTTTGGCCGACATGAACGCTTCATACCAATGATTAAGTGTCTTTGCGTAATCAACACCAATGTCGTGGAGGTCGCGAATCATCATATTAGTATATTTCTTCAGATGAGCATTTAACTGGTGTTGAGAGGGTAAAAAGCCACCGGGGAAAATATACTTCTGAATAAAATCTACACTGTTTGAGTAGCTGTCGTAACGCCTGTCGTCGATAGTGATAGACTGAAGCAACATAAGACCATCGTCTTTAAGAAGCGAAGAGCACTTTTCAAAAAAGTTCCCCAAATATTGTTTACCAACGGCTTCAATCATTTCGATAGATACCAGCTTGTCATATTGACCTTCAAGTAAGCGGTAATCTTTCTTCAGCAAAGTAATCTTGTCTTCAAGTCCTTCTTTTTTTATCCACTCCTTTGCCCAGGCGTGTTGCTCTTCCGAGATAGTCGTCGTTGTTACTCTACATCCGTAATGTTTAGCCGCGTAAACTGCCAGGCCACCCCAACCAGTACCAATTTCAATCAAGTGATCACTTTCTTGCAGCTGCAATTTATCGCAAATAGCTTTTAGCTTGTAATTTTGCGCTTCATTAAGCGACGCATTCGGATCTGGGTAGATAGCGGATGAATACATCATAGTAGGATCGAGGAAGCGAGTATAAAGCTTGTTGCCCAAATCGTAATGCGCTTCGATATTGCGCTTGGCTTGATCTTTTGTGTTTCTGCGAGCGAAATGTTGTATTTTATTGATGGGCATGGTGACCCACTTAAATTTGTTTTCCCACTCATCAAGGGTGGGTAAGTTTCTTGCAAAAATTCTCACTACTGCCGTAACTTCGTCACTGTCCCACAAATCGTCCATGTAGGCTTCACCCGCACCAACGCTTCCACCAAGTAAAAGGCGACGGTAGGCTTTTACATCTTTAATGTTTACCGTTGCTCGCAACTCATCGTCTTCTTTGCCAAAACGAGCGATAACGTCGCCATTTTCTTGAATAGTTAAACTGCCAAATGGCAGCTGTTTTAGGCATTGTAGAAACAACGTTCTACATACCTTATCTACAAAAGAGACCTCTGATGTGGTCAGTAGTACAGATTCACCGAAAGACATTGTTATTGTTCCTGACTTTTTTCTGGGTGTGTATACAGTGGCGTTCTTTTAAGCAATAGTTTAAACGCGTGCCAATAAATTCCGGCCACAGTTTTTATTGTCATACTGGGTATACGTTTAAGTGCTTGAGTTAGATTCGCATTATCTAAAGTATATTTTGTAAGATTTATCCCAGCACTGAACTCTTTGTCGCTTCGCACACAGTCCATCGCTAGAGAAAGTCTAGTAGAAGGCTGGGAAATTGACCATTTGTATGTCATGTCCATTGGATTAAAGGGCGATACATGAAACGCTTTTGGGGTATCGTCTTGGGTGTCTAAATTAACGAGATAGTGATGACGTTCGTTCCAAGGTGTGTTACTGACTTCGGCCAACATGTGCGTAAATTTACCGTCTGTATTGCGAAGGTAGTAAAAGTTGACGGGGCTGAAATACCAGCCCCACATTCGTAACTGTCCCAACATAAAAACGTCACCGGAAAGGGGAGTGCCATCATTAAGCTCAATCATTCTATTAAGCACTGCCTGACGAAGTGAGTGCGATGGATCGCCCAAGTAATCTTCTCGTTTAAAACGGACTCTTGCTTTTCCTTCGGCGGAAAAATATTTCAGCTCGTGTGACAAGGTTGTAAGCTCTTCTTCATCAAGCTTCAGCCAAAACAAGTAAATGTCATAATCAAATTTATGCTGGGTAGGCTTAAACCTTTGGTGATAAACCTTACCTTTGTAAATGGCACTCTCTGTCACAGCGTTTCACCAAAGCGAGCGCATACATCCAGTGCGCTTTTTACACCGTCTTCATGGAACCCGTTGTACCAATATGCGCCGCAAAAATGCAGGTTGTCTACACCGCAAATCTCATTTCTTCTCGCTTGAGCATTAACCATTTTCGCACTGTATTGCGGGTGAGCATACTGGTAGGTGCCCAATACGCTAGAAGGCTCAATTTCGGCGGAGTTGTTTAACGTTACGCAGTAAGTGTTTTCGACGTCTAACCGTTGAAGGATATTCATATTGTAGGTCACGGATGCAGGTCGTGACTCTTCACTGACATCTTCTTTGAGACGATAATTCCAACTTGCCCACGCTAACTTTCTTTTGGGGAGTTGGTTTATGTCTTTGTGCATCACTACGTCATTTTCGGCATAAGGAATGTTACCAAGGATGTCCTGATGCAGTGAATTAGGCGCACCCAGCATCCGTAATGCTTGATCACTATGGCAGGCAAAAACGACGTGGTCATATTGCAGTTTATCACCGGTCGAATCAGTAACTTCCCAGACATTGTCAACTTTCATAACGGATGTGACAGCGGATGAAAGCTTTATTTTCGATTCAAACGGAGCAATCAAAGGAGGGACATACTGGCTAGAGCCTCCTTTGATTGTGTACCACTGAGGTCTGTCGGTTATGTTGAGTAAGCCGTGGTTATTAAAGAATTGGAGAAAGAACGTAAGCGGGAACTTTCGCGTTTGCTCCAGGCTGCTTGACCAAATAGCCGCACACATAGGAAGTATGTAATAACGAGCAAAATCGTTGCTTAGACCCAGCTCTTTGATAATGTCTTCAAGGGTAAGAGCTGATGTATCCCGTCCTTCCGCGACCATCGCTTTACACGCTTTATTAAACGCAAGGATGTCTCTTACAATACGCCAGAATTTGGGGCGTAGAATATTGCGGCGTTGTGCGAATAGACTGTTAAGATTATTGCCGTTGTACTCAAGGTTGGCTTTTCTGCTCATCACAGAAAAACTCATTTCTGTGGGCTGATAATCTACATTAAGCTGCTTCATAAGTTTGATGAAATTGGGGTAGGTCCAGTCGTTAAATACAATAAACCCCGTGTCGATACTGTGCACTGCGCCGTTGTCGGTAATTTGTTTTGTAGCAGTGTGGCCGCCAATATAGTCGTTAGCTTCGTAAACCGTAATGTCGTTCTTTCTATTAAGTAGATGTGCGCAGGTTAGCCCTGATATTCCGGTGCCTATGATGGCAATCTTATTCGTCATTCGTTTGTCTCTTATTGTTTTTTTCGCATCGATAAAGATATGCGCTTCTGTAGCAGTGTTGGAAGTATGTGCATAAATCGGAGAATAAAGCCAAAAATTCTTGGGAAGAACACTGTCTGCTTATCATTCTCGATGCCAGCAAGCATAGCTTGTGCTGCTTCTTCTGCGCTGATTTTCATCGGCATTTCAAAGTCGTTTTTATCCGTTAAGGGCGTTTCGACGAAACCAGGCGATACCGCCTGAACTTTTATTCCTTTATGGTGAAGGTCGACTTCAAGTGATTTTGTAAAATAATGAAGGGCGGCTTTACTTGCGCCATAAGCTTGAGATTTGGTAAAGGGTAGCAGGCGCGCCATGCTATCTACGATAACAAGCTTATCTCCCTGCTGTAATTTAGGTAAGAGTGCGTCAACACAATTAACCACGCCGAAGAAATTAGGTTCAAATACTCGTCTGAACATGTCGGGCTCGAAATTATCGATATCAACATATTCGCAAGTTCCGGCGTTGAGTACTGCAATATCAAATTTTACTGCGGATAATGCACGGCGAGCGTCCTCAAGGTCGGTTACGTCAAATTGACACGCGTCTATATTGCTATTACTACTCAATTCATCTAACGCATCTTTGTTTCTACCGCACGCTATTACGCGATAACCTTCTTTAGCTGCGTGAATGGCAAGTGCTTTACCAATGCCTGATGTTGCGCCAGTAATTAAAATTGTTTTCACGATGCAAGCTTCCCTTTAATTTTTTTGATAACAAAACCTAAGATGGGTACGTGCTCGTAGACCATTTCGCCCAAGTCATAGTAATCTTTGTGGTAAGCAACTCTGTCATCTACAACGTTTAGTTGAGTAGTGCCGTCTAGCGTGATGTGCTTATTATTTCCTTTTAGCGTCAGGTGCATTGTCCAATTAACTATGTGTGTAACTTGAGTTCTCGCAGTATTGTTACCGTCACAGTCAAAAACGTCTGCAATGTCAAACCTGCAGCTTTCGGCCTGTGTTAGCAAGTTTGAAAAGTAATTTTTTACCGCGTCGATGCCGCGATGTGTTGTTATGGGGTCGACAAATACAACGTCTTTTGCGTAGATACTTTCAAGATCATCTGGAGATATTTGACATATATCCGTGTAAATTTTACAAAACCGCTCAATTACGTCCATCTATGCCCCTTACGTACATTCTGTCAGCGCACCTAGTTTAAGAAGTTGAATAGTTCAAGTAGTCATATCGTCACTTCCTAAACTTTTAACTACAAGTCTCTGATCTTGTTTTTGTTAATAAAGTTTTACTAAAACTAACTTACAGCAAATGAAGTGACTAAGATCACGTATTTGTACTTACCTGTGAAAAAAATTCCCATTCGATCCTATTTGTTCCCACTTGCGTAAGTATTTTCATGTTTTCGGAAGTGTCAATTATGAGTTTAGAACGATTTCCATTATTTCCTTTATCTGCCCATCTTTTACCAGAGGGTAGAATGGCTTTGAGAATTTTCGAGCCACGATATGTGCGCATGGTCAAACAGGCATGCGCCGAAAACAGTGGCTTTGTGATGTGTATGCTTAATTCAAATGGCGACAAGGAAACAAACAAACACATTCATAAAATCGGTACATACGCGCAGGTTGTAGACTTCGATATGCTCGATGACGGTTTGCTTGGCATAAAGGTTGCTGGTTCTCACTTAGTTGAGGTAAGTAATATTGAAGCCGAAAAAGATGGTCTTCGCACTGGCGATTGCAAAACAATACCGCAGTGGCAGTGTGATTTAGCACCTCAGCAAATAGCGCCTATGGACGAGCGACTTAAAGAAATATTCGGGAGCTATGAAGAATTGGCTGCGCTTTATGAATCACCTAAGTTCGACAACCCTAACTGGGTTTTGAACCGCTGGTTGGAATTACTTCCAGTAGATGGTTCGCAAAAGCAGCATTTTTTAGCTCAGAGAGAATGTACCAGTTTATTAAATTATCTCTCAGGTTTGATTGGATAGCCTTGGTAACTGACAGAGCTACATTACAAAATCGTAACTGAATATTGGCGAATTTCGCATACGCTTTAAGTCACAACGTCGTAGAATGATACAACCAAAACAGAAAAGCGGACGAATCTTATGTTAGTTGGAATTCCACTAGAACAAAGTAACAGCACAATCAAACCAAAAGAGTGTGCTACCGAAATGTCTGATTACTTGGTAGCGGTTGCAGATACTCGATGCAAACGTTCTTTTGCTAGAGTGTTTAATTATTTTGCGCCACGTCTTCGCTCTTATGCGTTGAAACAAATGGGCAACGAAGCCCTAGCGATGGAGCTAGTGCAGGATACAATGTCTAACGTGTGGCAAAAGGCTCATCTTTTTAATTCTGAGAAAGGCTCGCCCTCTACTTGGATTTTTACGATAGCGAGAAATATTCGCTTCGATATGTTACGCAAGCTACAAAACAGAAAAGAAGACGTTTGTTCTGATGATTTGTGGCCAGTGTTGTGCGAGCAAACAGCAGATGCGAATGAAACTTCGCTTGACGAGCAGGTTACATTAGAACAAATTGGATTTATGTTTGAATCGCTTCCAGCTAAGCAAAAGGCTGTGGTTGAGGCTATTTATATCGACGGTAAGTCACAACAAGAAGTCGCGGATGAGCTTTCTATCCCTCTTGGTACGGTAAAATCGAGAACACGTCTTGCGCTTCAACGGTTAAAGGTCATGCTGAACGACAATGATTAAGTTTCATCCTAGTGCCCGTCAGTTGTCTGATTTTGTTGAGGGCACGCTTTCACCTGCTATATCGTTGATGGTTTCTGCGCACTGCGATATGTGCGAGAAGTGTCAACGCCGAGTTGAAATAGAAACCGAAAGTCTTGCGGCTGAAATGGTTTCTTCAGTTAGCGCCAAAATGGATAACACTATCGACACGTCTTTCCAATTTGGCGACATGCTCTCACAGATTACGGCACTACCTTCAGGTAAACAGTCTGACTTTGGCAGCTATTGTGAAGTCGAGTACCAAGAGCCCTTCAAAAAAGATAGCAGCCGACGTCTACAAGCGAACGTGAGCACGATAGAGTTAGACGGGAGGTCATTTACGTTGCCGAGAACTCTGCATCGTTACATTGACAAAACCGGTAACTGGTCAAGCCTTGTAGGGAAATTGTGGCAGGCGCCTGTAGACTTAGGCAACCAAGGGGTTGCGAATTTTATTTTTATGGGGAGCGGTGGCAGTGTTCCAGAACATACTCATCGTGGTACCGAATACACATTAGTTATTGACGGCGAATTTAGCGATGGTTTAGGGCGTTATGATACCGGCGACTTTATTTTTATGGATGGTGAGAAAACGCATACGCCAAGAGCCGAGGGTAAAGAAGGGTGTTTAGTATTTAGCATAGTTGATCAGCCGCTACACTTTACGTCTGGTCTAGCGCGTCTTTTAAACCCGTTTAGCCATTTGTTTTTTAGGTAGCTCCCCAAAGGTATTGTTTCTAAAGGGTTGAAGCAAAGACGTCTTGAAAGACAAAAATGAAAAAACGCACGTTAGGTGCGTTTTTTGTTTTTACTGATAATAGCTATTTTGCTTAGCTAATGAACTCACTATCTGGATAGTTTAATTTCAGTGTTTTCATTGCATTGTTACGCAACTCTTCCAAACCAAGTTGTTCATAACTCGAAACCATAATTTCAAGCGCTTGTTGAACCTGTGTTGTATTCGGGAAATGCTCAATAACATAACGTCCGCGATTAGCAGCTGCAACGTAAGCCTGACGTCTCATGTAGAAACGGGCAATAGCAATTTCATAACGCGCCAAGCGGTCTTTAATATGCACCATACGTTGTTTTGCGTCCGCAGCATATTTACTGTCTGGATACTGCTGAATTAGCCTACGGAAATCTTCAAATGCCGCGCGAGACTTCGATGGGTCCCTGTCTGTACGGTCTATATTCATTAACTCTTGGAATAAATTGCTATCAGATTCCATGTTAGTTAATCCACGCATGTAATAGGCGTAATCAACATCTGAATGGTTTGGGTTTAGACGAATAAACCTGTCGATGGTGGCTAGGGTTTCTTCGTTTTTGCCCGATTTATAATAGCTATAAATCAAGTCAAGTTGAACCTGGTGAGAAAGTGGTCCAAAAGGATATCGAGAGTCTAGCGCACTTAATGTTTGCGCTGCAGCACTAAAGTTACCAACTTCCATGCTTTGTTTTGCTCTGTCGTACAGTTGCTGCGCGCCCATGTTTGCTAAAACAGCTTTCTCTTCATTATTTGAAGAGCTACATCCTGCGACAGACACCATAGCACCAAGTAAAACGGGTGCCAGTAGACGAAATGATTTCATAATAATTCTATTTTCCTGCTAAACAGTTTTAGTACTTCGCTGTCTAAGCCCATGTGTTAAACAACAACACTTTAATTGCATTCTAACGTACTAACGGTGAGAAAAACCATACAAAAACGTAAACAAGGCAGTGTACAGCGTCAAACCTTGTTATAATACCCTTTTTTAGACGTAATCAATGGTGTTATGACAGAGTCGCCCAACACAATACAATTAGAAGCTTCAACGGAAGCTGCCCATTTTGGTTTACGGTTAGATCAGGTTTTGGCTGATTTGTTCCCTGAATATTCCCGTTCTAAGCTAAAAACTTGGATTCAAGACGGTAATGTGGCGGTAAACGGTGAGGTAATCACTATTCCACGCCATAAAATGCAGATGGAAGAGGTTGTTACCGTTTGCGCCGAGATGGATGTTCAAGTTACAAGTGAAGCGCAAGATATTGCCTTGGATATTGTCTATGAAGACGATCATATCTTAGTAATAAACAAACCAGCCGATTTGGTTGTGCACCCTGGTGCAGGTAATCCAAGTGGTACCGTGCTCAATGCGCTTTTAAATCACGTACCCGAAATTGATAAGGTTCCTCGCGCAGGTATTGTTCACCGCCTCGATAAAGATACGACGGGCTTAATGGTGGTAGCAAAAACTATCCCAGCGCAAACTCATCTTGTCGATCAGCTTCAGCGTCGAGAAATGAGTCGAGAGTACGAAGCGATAGCTTTAGGTACAATGGTAGCGGGCGGGATCGTTGATGAACCCATAGGAAGACATGCGACTAAGCGAACTCACATGGCGGTGCGCGAGTCAGGTAAGCCTGCAGTTACGCATTTCCGCGTTATCGAAAAGTTCAGGGCTTACACCCATTTACGTCTTAAACTAGAGACGGGCCGTACTCATCAAATACGTGTGCATATGGCTCATATAAAGCATCCCTTATTGGGTGATCAAGTTTATGGCGGGCGTCCTCGTTTACCAAAAGGTGCTTCTGAGGAGTTTATTGCTGCTCTTCGCGGTTTCAAGCGTCAAGCACTTCATGCGGCTCAACTTTCTCTATTTCACCCAGATACTGAAGAGTGGATGACGTGGAAAGCGCCTTTACCTCAAGATATGCAGGACATGTTGAAATCGGTGAAAAAGGACAGCGAAGAAAACCCTCAAGACATGCTCTAAGCGGGTGAGAGGCCTATGCAAAATTCACATCAAGACATATCGACGTCAGCGACACTCAAATTGATCACGCCCGAGTGGACTTGTCCGTCTAACGTTGTGGCTTACACGACGACTCGAGCGGGTGGCGTTAGCATGGGGGATTTTGCAGGCTTGAATGTTGGGGCTCACGTAGGCGACGACTTACTTTTGGTTAAAGCCAACAGAAGTCTTCTGCCTAACGGAGACAAAATCACATGGTTGGAGCAGATACACAGCAACCGTGTGGTTTCACTACCCAGCTTAGATACAACCGCAGATGCGGCTTATTCAACGTCAAAATCTCATTTCTGTGCAGTAATGACCGCAGACTGTGTACCTATCTTATTATGCGATGTGAAAGGGCGAGAGGTAGCGGCTGTTCACGCTGGCTGGAAAGGTCTTCACACTAATATTATCAAAAACACGCTTTTAAATTTTACCTGTCCGAGAAATGAAATTATGGCGTGGATTGGGCCCGCTATTAGTCAGCCCTGCTACGAGGTAGATGCAGAAATAGCGGGTTCGTTTCTTCATATTCAAGGTGTCGTGATACCAAGTAGCAATCAAGACAGATATTTATTGAACTTACCCAAGATAGCGCAGGCTCAACTCGCGCAGGCAGGTGTCGAGAATGTAACGCAAAGTAACTTATGTACTTATTCTGATGAACATCACTTTTATTCTCACCGTAGGGCGACCCATCAACAAAAGCGGACTACAGGTAGAATGGTCAGCGTGATTGGTATACGCTAATTTCAGTGTTTGCTCACCTCTAGATGGGCTGGTAAAAACTCGGTCAACCAAATCAAAGTTTGCGCTATATCAAATCCTCATTAGTCTTTTTCATCTTTTTGGCTATCTTTTAGCGCTTATACTTGAATCACAATTCAGCTGCCTACATAACTAGACTATAAATAATTGTTCATTTTTTAGGTTGAGATTATGAGACTAGATAGATTTACCAGTAAATTTCAGCTCGCGATTTCCGATGCTCAATCACTCGCATTGGGGCGAGACCATCAATATATTGAACCTGTTCACCTTATGACTGCCATGCTTAATCAGCAAGGTGGTTCAGTTCGTCCACTGCTAGATCAGGCCAATATTAATGTAAATGCGCTGCGCTCAGCATTGAGTCAGGCTATTGAGCGTTTACCCCGCATTGAAGGTATAGGTGGCGATGTTCAGTTAAGCAAAGACAGCGGTATATTGCTTAACCTTTGCGACAAAATTGCGCAGCAGCGAAAAGATGAATACATCACATCAGAAATTTTTGTTCTAGCAGCATTACAAGATAAAGGCCGATTGGGTGAGATTTTTAAAAGCTTAAACATCACCAAAGAAGCCATTGAAACCGCGATAGACGACATGCGTGGTGGTCAGAAGGTGACAGACCCGAACGCGGAAGACGTGCGACAAGCCCTTGAGAAGTACACGACAGACTTAACCGAACGGGCTGAGCAAGGCAAGCTTGACCCCGTTATTGGGCGAGATGATGAGATTCGACGTACCGTGCAGGTACTGCAACGTAGAACCAAAAACAACCCTGTGCTTATCGGTGAGCCAGGTGTGGGTAAAACCGCGATTGTTGAAGGTTTAGCTCAGCGTATCATTAATGGTGAAGTGCCAGAGGGGCTCAAAAACAAGCGCGTGTTAGCTCTTGATATGGGATCGTTAGTCGCTGGCGCCAAATATCGCGGTGAGTTTGAAGAGCGTTTGAAGGCCGTGCTGAACGAATTGGCGAAAGAAGAAGGACGCGTTATTTTATTCGTTGACGAGCTACACACCATGGTCGGAGCAGGAAAGGGCGACGGTGCAATGGATGCGGGGAATATGCTTAAACCTGCGCTGGCCCGTGGTGAGCTTCACTGTGTGGGCGCAACTACGCTAGACGAATATCGTCAGTACATTGAAAAAGATGCAGCGCTAGAGCGTCGTTTCCAAAAAGTCTTGGTTGAAGAGCCAAGCGTTGAAGACACCATCGCCATCTTACGGGGGCTTAAAGAGCGCTACGAGCTTCATCACTCGGTGGATATCACTGACCCTGCCATCGTTGCAGCCGCCAGTTTGTCCCATCGCTATATAAGCGACCGTCAGCTACCGGATAAGGCCATTGACCTTATCGATGAAGCGGCATCTAGCATTCGTTTGCAAATAGACTCTAAGCCGGAAGAAATGGACCGACTAGAGCGCCGTATTATTCAGCTGAAGTTAGAAGAGCAGGCGCTTGCGAAAGAAACGGACGATGCAAGTCATAAAAGACTTGAAATGATTGAGCTAGAGCGTGAGCAAGCGGAAACCAAATATTCAGAGCTCGAAAAAGTATGGCTGGATGAAAAAGACGCCATGCAGGGTACCCAAACTATTAAGGGCGAGCTTGAGCAAGCCAAACTAGATTTGGAAATTGCGCGACGGGCTTCTGATTTAAATCGCATGTCGGAACTTCAGTATGGTCGAATTCCTGAGCTTGAGGCCAAGCTTGAGCAGGCGGCTGAAAATGAAACCCGAGAAACAACCTTACTTAAAAACAAAGTAACCGATGCTGAAATTGCAGACGTGCTTTCACGGTGGACGGGAATTCCAGTGGCAAGAATGCTGGAAGGTGAGCGCGAAAAATTACTTCGCATGGAAGACGTTCTTCATAAACGCGTGGTTGGTCAAGAAGAGGCCGTTGAGGCCGTATCAAATGCAATACGTCGCTCTAGAGCCGGTCTTGCGGATCCAAATCGTCCAATTGGTTCCTTCCTTTTTTTAGGGCCAACGGGGGTAGGAAAAACTGAGCTGTGCAAAGCGTTAGCTGGTTTCATGTTTGATACTGAAGACGCCATGATACGCATCGATATGTCTGAATTCATGGAGAAGCATTCTGTGGCGCGTTTAGTTGGCGCTCCTCCAGGCTACGTTGGCTATGAAGAAGGTGGTTATTTAACTGAAGCAGTGCGCCGTAAGCCTTATTCAGTAATATTGTTGGACGAAGTTGAAAAGGCGCATCCTGATGTATTCAACATTCTGCTTCAGGTGCTTGATGACGGCAGGCTTACTGACGGACAAGGACGCACTGTAGATTTTAAAAATACCGTTGTGATCATGACGTCTAACTTGGGCTCAGACATCATTCAAGATAAGCATAACGAAAGTCAGTATGATGAAATGAAGGGAATGGTAATGAACGTTGTAGGGCAGCATTTCAGGCCCGAGTTCATTAACCGGGTGGATGACATTGTAGTATTCCATCCACTTGGGAAAGAGCAAATTAAGTCTATTGCTAAAATTCAGCTTGCTTCTCTTCGCGCAAGATTGGCAGAAAAAGGGTATAAACTTTCGTTGTCTGCGGCCGCCATGGACAAGTTGGCCGATGCGGGCTTCGACCCAGTGTTTGGCGCACGTCCGCTTAAGCGAGCGATACAAGTGCAGGTGGAAAACCCGCTTGCGCATCAGTTGTTAGCAGGGGAGTTAATACCCGAATCAACAGTGCGCATAGATGCCGACGACAGCGGGCTCTTTATTGTCAGCAACTAAGACGTATTGAGATTAACTGCTTCAAAGGCACTGGAAACAGTGCCTTTTTTATTGCCTTATTACTGCTTTTTCCTTTAGTTTACCAGCTAGAGCAAACTTAGCGCAGGTGTTAGGAGTTATTCATGCAAACAGCCCCAATTATTGACGCATTTAAACGCGTACTCGGGGAAGGTAATCTTGCCGTTGGTAAACGTCAAACCGAACATTACCGAAAAGGGTGGCGATCGGGCGAGGGCGAAGCATTAGCGGTACTTTTTCCACAAACACTAATGCAATATTGGGAAGTGCTTAAGGTTTGCGTTGAATATAACTGTATCATCATTATGCAGGCCGCTAAAACGGGTTTGACTGAAGGTTCTACACCAAGCGGAAATGATTACGATAGACCTGTGGTGGTTATTAACACCTTAGCCATGGATGATATCGTTCTAATAAACGATGGTAGGCAGGTGTTGAGTTTTCCAGGGGCAACCCTGTTTAAGCTGGAAAAAATGTTGAAGCCACTAGGGCGCGCGCCACATTCGGTGATTGGGTCTTCGTGTTTAGGGGCGTCTATCGTTGGTGGCGTAGCAAACAATTCAGGTGGCGCGCTTGTCAAAAGAGGGCCTGCGTATACAGAGCTATCCTTATTCGCTCAAATAGATGAAAACGGCGAGCTAAAGCTGGTTAATCATTTAGGGATAGACTTGGGTGAAACACCTGAAGAAATTATCGGAAATCTTTCTTCTGGTAACTTTTCAAAATCACTCCCAGAAACGAGTAAGAAAGCGTCAGCCAGTGACTATGAAGAAATCGTTCGAGATGTAAATGCTGATACGCCGAGTCGTTTCAATGCCGATCCAACAAGGCTTTATGAAGCCAGTGGCTGTGCGGGCAAAATTGCCGTTTTTGCCGTGCGCTTAGACACATTTGAAGTACCTAAAAAAGAACAAACGTTTTACATCGGCACGAACGATGCTGCTGTACTTACCCGCATCCGCAGAGATATTCTGTCAACGTTTGATAATGTTCCTGAAGTAGGTGAATACCTGCATAGAGAAATATTTGATATTGCAGATATGTATGGCAAAGATACGATATTAAGTATTGAACGTTTAGGCACAGATGCACTACCTAAAATGTTTGCACTTAAAGGGCGGGTGGATGCTGTGCTCAAAAAACTGCCTTTTATGCCTCGTTACCTAAGCGACAGAGTTATGCAGTTTGGGAGTAAGCTTTTCTCTGACCAAATCCCCGCAAGCTTAAGAGCCTACCGCGACAAGTACGAGCACCATCTTATCCTTAAAATGAGCGATGAAGGTATTGAGGAGGCTCGCAGACTTATGACCAAGCTGTTTAAGGAAGAGAAACTAGACGGAGACTACATTACTTGTAACGAAGAGGAAGCATCTAAAGCCTTTTTACTCCGCTTCGCAGCGGCAGGTGCCGCAGTGCGTTATCAAATGATGCATCACGAGCAAGTAGGCGAAATTCTTGCCTTAGATATCGCATTACGTCGTAATGACGAGTTTTGGGTAGAAAAATTGCCTGAGCATATAGCCAAACATATTGAAAAGCCGCTTTATTACGGTCATTTCTTTTGCCACGTTTTCCATCAAGATTACATACTTAAAAAAGGCAGCGACCCCAAAAAAGTAAAGGCGGATATGTTGGCACTATTAGATAGCCGAGGCGCTAAATATCCTGCCGAGCATAACGTCGGCCATTTGTATGAAGCTGAGAGTACTCTACAAAAGTTTTACAGAGGACTAGACCCTACCAATATCTTTAACCCAGGTATTGGTAAGATGGAAAAGCACAAACGCAATTGTTCGTGCTGTGTTTAGTTGTGGATTGTTAGAACGCTATTACAGGCTTTCTAGTAACGCTTTAGCTTGTGGGCGCTTAAAGAAAGGGCGCTCAACACCAACTGCATACTCTAGTTCTTTTTTCGCTTCCTCAATTCTATTCAATTTTGCAAGGGTGTAGCCAAGGTGGTAGCGAATGTTAGGGTCGTTAGCGTCCCTTGCGAAAGCGTCTCTAAGCATTTTAAGACTACCCTCATAATCTCCCTGCAGAGCTTTAATGTGCCCGAAGGTGTCTAGTATTTTTGATGAATTAGGCTGTAACTCGTAGGCTTGCCGTGCATAGTTTTTCGCGGTAACGAGAGACTTTTCTATATGCATGATGGCTAGGCGGTTAAAAGCTTCAGCTGGGTTGAGAAGATTCGGCTCTTCAACAAGTTCTTTGTATAGTGCTATGGATTCGTCAAACTCTTGAATAAAGAAAAGGTACTGTGCCAGCAAGTTTTTCGCCAGCAGGTTGTTTTCATTTTCGTTCACCAATTTGCGTGCAGTATTTAAAAATACGTCAACAAACTGTTCGTTTAAGGCGTAGTTGTAGATCGCAACAAAGGCCTGGGCAAAAGAAGCGTCGACTTCTAGCGCTTTTTCAAAAGCGTTAATCGCACTTTCATTATTGCCTTTATTTGCAGCTAATCTTCCTTTCAAAAAATGGTAAACCGGGTTTTGTTGCTGGTTTGTAGGAATGGTCGCTAACAACGACTGTGCTTTATCGTTTTTCTGCAAATCTAACAATAAGCTGGTATAGCGCAACGTAACAAATGTACTTGTGTCGGCTATTTCGTACGCACGAGCCATGGCGTCTAACGCACTCTCATTATCACCAATATTACGGGCTTGGTCGGCATAGGCAATTAATTTACCCGCGTCATCATTAATAAAATTTCTTACAATGCTTAGCGTTTTTTCGGCGTCGGCACGTTGATTACTAGCAAGCTGAAGGGCAGCTTTACGAAGAAGGTAGTCAGCATTGTCGAAGTCATCTTTTATTAGCAGGTCTAAGTGATACAGTGCACTCTTGGTATCGCCTTGTTGCTGATACAAAGAAGAAACGCGTTCCCTAGCACCGATATTCGACGGCGTAAGTGTTAGTAAATCGAGATAGATTTGCTTTGCTTCATCTACCTTGCCTGCTTTGGTCAAATTAAACGCTTTTAGCATGAGCGTTTCATTATGCTGTGGTGACAAAGTAAGAAGTTCTTCAATCAATTGATTAGAAGTTTCTACGTTGCCCAAGCGACTTTCTGTAGCCGCCAAATTGAATTTTGCAGGAAAGAGAGTAGGGTTCTGCGCCAGCGCTTTCTCGATATTATCTTTAGCTTCTTCTAATTGCCCCTGTCTAATCAAGATGCCAGCTTTAAGGTTGTATACTTCAGCTTCGTCAGGATAAAGTTCACTCAGCAGGTTTGCACCTTTTAATGCATTGTCAAACTTCTGCGCCTGTAAATTCATTAATGAATAAGTGAAAAGAAAACCTGCGTTATCTTTGTAGTTAGGTAAATTAGTTTCGAGGATCGAAAGTGCTTCGTCCTGTTTCCCCCTCGCTGCCATCAGTTTAATTTTAAAAAGCTGAAGCTTATTTTCACTTGGGTACTTATATTCAAGGTTTTGCAACAGTCGTTCAGCTTTAAAGGCCTTGTTTTGGCGAATAAATAGGTCACCTAGAAGAAGTGCAGAATCAGGATCTTCCATTAACGCATCTTGATGACGCTCAAGCAGCGCAAGCGCTTGTTTGTCTTGCTGTGTTGCCATATAGACTTGGCTTAGCATTAATACTGCCTGCAGGTCATCAGGCTCCTGCTGTAAATAGGCATTAAAATCTTTTGCGGCTGTTTCCATGTTGTTATTAAAGAAATTCGTTAAACCGCTTATGTACAGCAACATGGGTTGAGAGGTTATCAGCTCAGGGTCGAGCTGCGCCATGAAATCGTTAAGCTCTTTTAGCTTTGCATTATCAATAGCTTGCTGGTTGTCTCTACTTTGTAGCCAGCTGTTGAGTAATATGGCTAGCGGATCGTTAGGCGTGTCTTCAATAATTTCATCCACGAAAAGCTTAGCCGTATCATAGTCTTTCGCTTCTAAATACAAGTCCACTAGGTTACGCAGGGCTATAGGGTCATCGCGGTTAAACGTTAGTGCTTTTTGTAAATGCGCGGTTGCTGCGACGGTATCACCTTGTCGGTAAGCAAGCTGGCCCTTCAATCGCCATGTGATTGCGTTTTCTGGTTCTAAAGACATGGCTTTATCGATAAGAGAATTCGCTTTTGCTAAGTCTTCATTTTGAAGGGCAATAGAGGCTAGGCCGTTTATAGCTGGCACGAAGTTAGGTGTGCGTGAGACTATAGTGTTGTAGTCCCGTAGGGCGCATTGCTCATCTTCCAGTCTAGTGCACGCAGTTGCACGAATCATTAACCACTCGCGCTCTGCTTCACCCGACAGCTTGGTTAAATCAGCAAAGTCGACAATCTCCTGATATCTGTTCAAAAACAACCAAGTGTTGCCGAGAGGCTCTGCCAGAAGATTAATATCGGCACCCATTTCCAGCGCTTCTACAAACTCCATCTCGGCCGCAGTAAGATAGCCATTAATAAGCAGTATTTCGCCCATGAGGATTTTTGCAGCTAGGTTTTCAGGGTCTTTCTGTAAGCTATTTTTTAGGTGGATATAGGCTTCGTCGTACTCGTTTTGATTAAACGCAGTAAGCGCTTTTTCATAGTCCTCTGAGGTGGTAGCGAAACTGTTAAAAGCGATTAATGATGAGGCAACTGCGGAAACGAGTGTGCGTTTCACGATGCCCTTTTTATTATTAAAGAAATCCATATAAACCTTCGATACATAGCCAAGCTGATGGCTGAAAAATAGCATAAAAAAAGGTGGCCTGAGCCACCTTTTAAAGATACGTGCTTTTTACGCGTTTTTAAACAATTATACGCGACGCTTACGTCTGTAAAGCACAAGCCCCAAACCTAGACTCATCAGTGCTAGAGCACCTGGCTCGCTGACTTCAGTTGGAGGTAGAGTCGTTTCATTTTCTAACCCAACGGTAAGTGAAGAAAGTTTAAAACCTACGTTATTGATAGAACCGCTCGCGCTCTGGTCGAATACGGTATTGTAGGCGCCAACAAGCCAATACTTAGCGGCGGTTAGATTCTTTGTGAATGAAGATTCGTAATAGTTCTCTGAATTTTTTGTTTCGCTAATGTCAAAATGGCCAAGTGCGCCAGTAATTACAGTGTCACTTACATCTGACCACGTAAAGTCACTAGTGCCGGTAAACAAAGCGTTAGCGCTATTATAATCGAGACCTGCAACAGTGACATCGTTCTCTTCGCCGCCATCATGGTAATTTGCAGAAAAAGTTCCGCCAGTTAAGACCACTTCTTGGTCAAACGAAAGTAGGATCATGTCAAAGTCTCTTGAACCATGATCATTGAAGTTGTCAACAGAATGGCTGTCTCCCCAAGGCACATAATTTCCATTACTATTATTATACCAAACTTGATCTTGGTTCGTCATACCGTAACCGTATGCTCGTGTGCCAGATATACAATTTCCATAGCTATTGATGCTGCAGTTTGTGTAATCGACCAGAGTCGCTTCTTTCACAGACTCATCTTCTGTACCTTCATCCCATGTATTGGTGTTGAAGTCATAGGTCAGTGCCTTACTTCCTGTGTCACTCCATGCAGAAACAGAAACTTTTACGTTAATGCCGTCAATCATAATACCTTGAGAAGCATCGGTACCCGAAAAGATATTGGTAGTACGGGTACTTCCAACACCGTCAACAAGCGTGTAAATTGCTTCATCTAATGCTCTGTCGCTAGCATAAATGCTTGTACTAAACGGAAGGAATAAAAGAGGAATACTTAAAAATTGCTTCAATTTCATTTTTGGACCACAACGACTATGAAAATATTTCCATGTCTAATGCATTTAATGTGCCACTTTCTAGGTGTATAATTTTATTGTTCTTTTTTGTGGGTTTGATTGGTTTGAGTAAAAAAAACTGACAGGTTGGACCACCTGTCATTGATCTAAAGTCTAATTTTCTTAAATGGATTTTTTACGGCGCCACATGACGAATAGAGAGCAAGTCATTAGTAGGCCGATAGTTCCAGGCTCAGACACTTCGGTTGTATCCGGTGTACCCATTGTTTCTGTGACAGAGAAACCAATATTGGCAAGTTTGAACGCGTCGTTACCTATTCTTCCGTCGGTTTCACCAAATACAGTGTTGTACGCTCCCACCAACCAATATTGGGCCGACTCAGTGAACGTAAAGTCAGCGCGGTGATCTAAATATTCACAATTTTCTATGTCAAACGATGCTGAAGTTAGTGCATCTGCAACTATATCACTCCACGTGTTAACGCCAGAAGTTAATTTCGCCGTATTGCCAAGCGCTGCTACAGAGACTTGACTGTCGTTACTATTGTATAGCCAAGAAAAGCTAGCGCCGGTAAGCGTTACCGCAGAATCGAACGATAGCAACACAAAATCATAATCCCGTTCTACGTTTGTGAATCTGTAGTAGTCCGAGTTATCGCTACCGCTGGAAAAGTAGTTTAGATTATCAATGGCATGGTCTGCACTGCCACGGTAATTTGATTCATCATTATTAGTAACACCATAAGCCCATTTATCAGATATTTTCTCTAGCTTCGCGCCGACTACGGTTTCTCCAGTAATTCCCTGCGTATCAGAAAAGGCAGACATGTCTATATTTAGTCCGTCTATTTGAACAATGGCATTATCTGTTGGAGAGTTCTGAGTTACTTTGTTATCTACCAAGTCATAATTGTATTCACCTAACGGTGAATTGCATACTTTGCTTTGTTCTGATGTTTGACTTGACGAACCGCAATGTGAATAACTCTGCTTGGTATAATAGTAGGTGGCATATGCTGAATTAGCACTTAACGTGGATAGCAAAGCCGTGGAGACTAGTAATACAGACTTCAAAGAAAAGTGTTTTGGAAGTAATAGCATAATTGCTTTCCTATAAAAGAAGCGCTTTTCGCTTCTAGTACATACTAAGATAGCGTTGCACCTTTCTATTGGCGCACACTTAGTAGGTACCTAATTTCAACATGGACTTGTATGATATATGAACGGTGACCTATTTAAGGTATGTTGCCGTATACCTAGTTATTAGTCTTAGTTGATGGGATACGTCAGTCGACGAAGGTTTCTAGGGGTAGCTGCAAGCAATGTCGGCGGAAAATATTGACGGTTCTTTGTTGACCACGTTGCTAGATTGAAGCTGCGTAAGAATGAGTGGGAAAAGACACTGGATTCTTACTATGCTATGCGTTCACGCATATCTATGAAATAATTAACGCAATTGTATATGTAGAAGTACGAGGACATATGTCTGAACAAAAACGTAAAGGGATATACTTACTTCCCAACTTGTTGACAACAGCCGGATTGTTTTCTGGTTTCTTTGCTGTTGTTTCGTCAATGAACGGCCGGTTCGAAGCCGCAGCAGTGGCTATTTTCGTCGCTATGATTTTTGATGGCTTAGATGGGCGCGTGGCAAGGATGACGAATACTCAAAGCGACTTCGGTGCTGAGTATGACTCTATGGCCGATATGGTTTCTTTCGGTGTAGCGCCTGCACTTGTTGCTTACAACTGGGGGTTGACCGAGTTGGGCAAACTAGGTTGGTTGGCTGCCTTTATATATGTAGCTGGTGCAGCGCTTCGCTTGGCTCGTTTTAATACGCAGGTGGGTGTTGCTGACAAGCGCTTCTTCCAAGGGCTTGCAAGTCCTGCAGCAGCAGCTGTTGTTTCTGGCCTTGTATGGGTTGGTGTAGAATACGACGCTGTGGGTACTGATTACGGTTTCATTGTCGCTGCAGTAACTGGCTTAGCTGGGCTATTGATGGTTAGTAACTTTAAGTACAATTCTTTTAAAGAGGTAAACTGGCACGGCAAGGTTCCATTTGTTGGGCTGCTTTTAGTACTACTTATATTTGTTGTTGTGGCAACAGAGCCAGCATTAGTATTGTTCTTAGTGTTTGCTTTGTATGCACTAGCTGGGCCTATCAATACTTTTCGTACCGTTGATAAGGTAACCTTAGATGATGTAGTCGGCGATCACGAAGAAGACGCAGACTTTAATACTGACAAAAAGAAGCAGAGCGAAGGTGAAGACGTTTCTAAATAATAACTGATCAATTATATGCCTCTAATAAGAGGGTAAATCTTCCCTTATAGTTACAGAGCAAAACATATTTCAGTTATTCTGCCCGCTAAATGAGCTGGTAGTATAAAAAGCGACCGAAAAGTCGCTTTTTTTATATTTATTTCAAAAAACAGTTGACGTGAGCGCTCATTTCCCTAAAATTCGCATCCGCTTC